>NZ_CAXSHM010000002.1:93311-222600 GCF_964237335.1 uncultured Sphingomonas sp. | reverse complement strand
ATGGCGGCGTAATGTTCAACCGCCCGCCCACACACGGAAATCCTGACAGTCCCGCCATTGGCGCACGATGACCTTCCTCGCGGCGCTTCGCTGTGACCGGATCGACGCCCCCTGCGTGCTCGACCAGCCGATCAACGGGCAGAGCTTCACCGACTATGTCGAGCAGTGCCTCGTGCCCACGCTCCCGCCCGGCGATGTCGTCATCATGGACAACCTGTCGAGCCATAAGAAGCCCGCCGTGCGCGCCGCCATCCGTGGTGCCGGGGCAAGGCTGTTATTCCTCCCGCCCTACAGTCCCGACCTGAACCCGATCGAGCAGGTCTTTGCCAAGCTCAAGCATCTGCTGCGCAAAGCCGCCGAACGATCCCACGAACAAACATGGCGCCGCATCGGCTCTCTCCTCGACGCCTCCTCGTCCAACGAATGCGCCGCATACCTCACCAGCTCCGGCTATGCTGCAGCTTAATGTCATCCCGCTCTAGAACGGCCCCTACTGCGTGAAACTGCCCGCCCGGTACAGCAATGTGATCGACACGCGGCGGTTGCGCGGGTCGGCAGGGTCCTTGACGATCATCGGCTCGCGATCGGCGACGCCCTCGATCCGGTCGAACCGCGTGTCGGGCAACCCGCCCGCCGCCAGCCGCCGCCGCGTCGCCTCGGCACGAGCGGAGGACAGCATCCAGTTGTTCATCGCCGCCGGATTGCCATAGCCGAGGTTGTCAGTGTGGCCGCGGATCATGATCGGGTTGGCCATCGCCTTCACGGAGCCCGCGACCAGCCCGATCAGCTCGCCCGCCTCCGGCTCCAGCGCGGTGGTGCCGAGCGCGAACATCGAATAGTCCGCGTCGTCGATCAGGTCGATCCGCATCCCGTCGCGCGTCATCGTGAAGTGGACGTGCTTGCCGAGCTTCGCCAGGTCCTTGGTCGCCGCCATCCCGGCCAGCACGCGCCGGCGCAGCGTCTCGAAGTTCTTCTTGTCCTCCTGCGCCATCGCCTCGCGGCTGCGCAGCGTGCCGTCGGGACCCGATCCGACCGACGCACCGCCGGTGGCGCCGACCGGCACCGTCAGCACGCGCGTGCCGGTCTGCGCCGCCCGATGCGGCAGATTGTCCGCATCGACCAGCGAGTCGCCGCCCAGCAGCCCGGAGCCGCCGACGCCGACGTGGCGCGTGTCCACCAGCGTGGGGGCGAAATAATCGGCGATGCCCTTGCGCTGCTTTTCCGTGGTGGCGCCGAGCAGCCACAGCAGCAGGAAGAACGCCATCATCGCGGTCACGAAATCGGCATAGGCGACCTTCCACGCGCCGCCATGATGGCCGCCATGGCCCTCGATGAAGATCTTCTTGACGATGACCTTGGGGGGCACGTTGGCGCCATGGGGTGCGCGGGCGGCGGGCATTACGAGGCCTGCCCAGCCGCACGATCCAAAATGTCCGTTCGTCCTGAGCCTGTCGAAGGACATGCCCAAGAGGCGTCGGTCGCGTTCGTGGCCGGTCCTTCGACAAGCTCAGGACGAACGGAGGAGGAGATGAGGCGCATTGCCTTACTTGCCCCGCAGCCCGTCGAACACTTCAGCGAAGCCGGGCTGGTTCTTGTGCTGGATGCCCGCGCGTGCCGCCTCGATCACCAGCGGCTGGGGATGGCCGTGGAGCGAGGCGATGATGATCTGCTTGACGACGTCATAGATCGCCGCGTCCGCGTCGATCACCTGTTTCAGCCGGCCCGCGAGCGGCGCGACGATGCCGTATGCCAGCAGCACGCCCATGAACGTGCCGACCAGCGCCGATCCGATCATTCCGCCCAGAATGGAAGGCGGTTTGTCGATCGAGCCCATCGTCTTCACGATGCCGAGCACGGCCGCGACGATGCCGAGCGCGGGCAGCGAGTCGGCGAGGCTGGTGAGCGTCGTGTGTGGCCCTTCCACCTCGTGGTGGTGGGTCTTGAGCGAATGGTCCATCACCTCCTCGACCGCGTGGACGTCGAGCGTGCCCGACGAGACGACGACGAGCCGCAGCGTGTCCGCGATCAGGTTGACGAGCGTGTGATCGGCGACGAGCCGGGGGTATTCGGCGAAGACGGCGGACGACTTGGGGTCCTCGACATGCGGCTCGAGCGCGATCGGGCCTTCCATGCGCAGCATCTTCATCAGTTTCGACACCAGGAAGATGACGTCGAGATAATCCTGCTTCTTGTATTTCGGCCCCTTGAACACCTTGGCGAGGCCGCCGCCGATCGCTTTCAATTCCTTGCCCGAATTGCCGATGATGAGCGCGCCGGCGGCCGCGCCGCCGATGATGAGCATCTCGTGCGGGATCGCCTCCATGACGGGGCCGAGCGCGCCGCCGGTGATGGCGAAGCCGCCGAACACCATGGCGAGCAGGACGACGAGGCCGATGGCTGGAAACATGGGTGGTGGGGTCCCCGCGGGAGTGTGGGGAGATCGTTACCGGGAGCCGGTAGCGATAAGGTTAATGGGCGGAGAGACTTCGATCCACCTCCGTCCTCTGCCTTCCTCGTCCCGTTCGTGCTGAGGGCGAACGGGTTTGGAGAAACGTGGCGATTACTTCAGGTAATCGAACAGGTTCAGGCTGGACAATTTGGTGAAGCTCGCTTGCGTCGCCTGCAGCACCGTCATGGTCTTCTGCAGCTCGACGATCGCCTGCGTCGGGTCGGTGTCCTCAAGGCTCGATCGCGCCGCCTCGCGGTCGGTGGCGACCGTCGTCAGCCGGCTCGTCTCGACGTCGAGCCGGGCGCCGCGCGCGCCGAGCGACGCCTGTACGTCGGTCACCTGCGTCGCGGCGGTCGACAGGTCGGTGATCGCGCCGCCCAGCGCGTCGGTGGTGTCGCCGCCGGCCTTCAGCGCCGTCGCCAGCGCGGCGATCATGTCGATCGCATTGCGGCCGCCGGACAGGCCCAGCACCGCCGTCGCACTCTCGGACGGCTGCACCGATTGGCCATCGCCGATCGGGATTGTGGCCGTCGTGCCCGACGCGAGCGTGTGCGTGCCGTCGGCGTTGGTCGTCACCGCGTCGCCGCTGGCCGAGCCTGCGAACAGCGGCTGGCCGCGCGTGTCCTTGCCGTTCGCGATCGCGGTCAGCTCGTCGGCGATGCCCGACAGCTGGGTGGCGATCACGCCGCGGTCGGCATCGTTGAGCGTGCCGTTGCGCGCCTGGATCGTCACCTCCGACGCCTGTTGCAGCAGGCTGGTCATGGACGCCAGCGCGGTGTCGGCGCTCGTCAGCACGCCTTGCGCGGTCGTGATGTTCGCCTGGGACGCGGTGGTGTCGGCGGTGTCGGTCGCGATCGTGCGCAGGCGCTGGTAGGCGACCACGTCGTCCGATGCCGCGGACAGCTTCTTGCCCGTCGAGATCTCCGTGTTCAGCTTGTCCGACTGCGCGGTCAGCGCGGTCATGGCGCTCGACGTGCGGTCGTAGAACAGCGAGGTGGAGAGTGCGCCGATCGTCATCAGTTGATCGCGATGATCGACTGGAAGGTGTCGCGCGCGACCTGGATCACGCGGCTGGACGCCTGATACGCCTGCTGGAACCGCATCAGGTCGACCGCCTCGGTATCGAGGTTGACGCCCGACACCGCGTCGCGCGCGGTGACCGCGCCGTCGTGGATCGTCGTCTGCGCGGTCGCGACCGTCTGCTTGGCGGCGAGCGCGGCGGCGGTGTCGGCGACGAGCGCGGTGGTCTTGTTCTCGACGCCGCTGCCGGTGCGGAGCGTCGCGAGCGCCGCTAGGTTGCTGTTGTCGCGCGTGCCGCCGCCATGCGCGGCCGCGGCGATGCCGGACGGATCGGTGAGCGACAGGGTCAGATCGGTCGGCGTCGCGCCCACCGAGAACATCGCCGCGCCGGGCGTACCGTTCAGGTCGTCGCCCTGCGCCTGCACCGAATTGACGCCGTCCGCGAACGACGAGGCGAGCGTGTCGAGCTGGGTGCGCGAATCGCTGATCCGGCTGGCAGCATCGGCGATGCCCGCCAACGCCCCGCCGCCCGGCACGAGCGCGGCCGCCTGGCCGTCGCGATGCACCGCGAACGACACCGCGCCCGTGTCACTGCGCGCATAGGTGACGTGGCCCGCGTCGTTGCCCGCGACGAACGTCGGGCCGCCGGCGCCGCCCAGTCGCACGGTCGCGCGGCCCTGCGCGTCGGTCTGCACGTCGACGTCGCTGATCGCGCTCATCTGTTCGGTGATCGAGTCGCGCTGGTCGGCAAGGCTGGCGGCGGCGCTGCTGCCCGCGGCGGCGCGGCCGAGGCCGTCGTTGACGCTGGCGAGCGACTGACCCAGCGTGTCGAGCTGCGCGGTCGCATCGTCGGCGGTGCCGTCCATGTCGGAGGCGACCTGGTCGAGCGCGCGGCCGGTGCCCGTGAACGCGCCGGCGACCGACGTCCCCGCCTCCAGCATCGTCGAGCGCGCGGCGGACGAGGTCGGATCGGCGGCAAGCGTGGTCGAGGCGGTGAAGAAGCCGGTGAGCCGGTCGCCCAACTGGTTGCCCGTCAGCGCGGTCTGCACCCGGTCGAGCCAGGTCGCCCCGGCCTGCGTGCGCGCGAGATCCGATGCCGAGCCGCGGACTTCCGCCGTCTTGTAGGTGTCGGTGATCCTGCCGATGCCGGTCAGCGTCACGCCGCCGCCGGCGAGCGACCCACCGCCGGACAGGCTGGAGCCGACCGCCGTGACCTCCGCGAGGTTGGTGGTGCGGCGCGCATAGCCGGCGGTGCCGACGTTCGCGATATTGTCGGACACGGTTCCGAGCGCGGTCTGATACGCCCGCACGCCACTCGCACCGATCGACATCAGATCGCTCATCCGGGCGGTTTAGCGGCGTCCGGGTTAAGATCGGATTGAGATTTCGACAGGAAGTCGGTCATCGCCTTGCCGATGCCGAGTGGCGTGTTCTGCGCCATCGACTTGGTGATCTGCGCATCCTGCATGTCGCTGAACGTGTCGATCGCCTTCGAGTCGAACAGCGGGTCGGCGAGCTTCGCCTGCCGCATGCTTTTCAGCATCATGCCCGTGAATACCGTCTCAAACTTCTCGCCCGCGGCCTTGAGGTTGTCCTTGGACTTGAGGCGGCTCGTGTCGGACGCGGCGGCCCCGGCGGTTCCAGTGATCGGGCTTGCGCCCTTTGGCCCAGTGATCGGCGAGAGCGCGGGAACGTCGCTCACAGGACGATCAACTCGGCCTTGAGCGCGCCGGCTTCCTTCAGCGCCTCCAGGATCGCGACGAGGTCGGCGGGGCTCGCGCCGATCGCGTTCACCGCCTTGACGATGTCGGCGAGCTTGGGGCCGGGCGCGAGGAGGAACATCGGCTTGTGCTCCTCGTCCACCGATACCTGGCTGTTGGGCGTGACGACGGTCTGCCCCTGGCTCAGCGGCGCGGGCTGGCTGACCTGCGGCTTCTCGTCGATCCGCACCGTCAGCTTGCCGTGGGTGACGGCGGCGGGCCCGACCCGGACCGCGGCGTTGATGACGACGGTGCCGGTGCGCGCGTTGACGATGACACGGGCGGGCGGCTCGGCGGAGACGACGTCGAGGTTCTCGATCGTCGACATCAGCCCTGCGCGCACGTCGGCGCCGGGCGGCGCCTTGATGGTGATCGACACGGCGTCGAGCGCCTCCGCCGACCCTGCGCCCAGCCGGCGGTTGACGGCGGCGGCGACGCTCTGCGCGGTCGTGAAATCGGCGCGCGCGAGATTGAAGGTCAGCGCCGGTGCGGTATCGAAACCCGTCGCTACCGCACGCTCGACGGTCGCTCCCTCGGGGATGCGGCCGGTGGAGGGGATGTTGATGACGATCTTCGACCCGTCCGCGCCCTCCGCGCCCAGTCCGCCGACCGCAAGGTTGCCCTGCGCCATTGCGTAGATCTGGTTGTCGGCGCCCAGCAGCGGCGTCAGGATCAGCGATCCGCCCCGCAAGGATTTCGCCTTGCCCATCGAGGCGACGGTGATGTCGAGGCGCTGCCCCGGCTTGGCGAACGGCGGCAGCTCGGCCGTGACCAGCACGACGGCGGCGTTCTTCATGCTGGGGTTGGTGCCGGGCGGCAGCTGCAGGCCGAAGCGGGATGCCACCGCCTTCAGGGTCTGGACGGTATATTCGAGGTTGTCGTCGCCCGTGCCGGGCAGGCCGACGACGACGCCATAGCCGGTCAACTGGTTGGAACGGATGCCCTGGAACCCGCCCAGGTCCTTCACCCGGTCCGCGTGCGCGGGCATGGCGATCGACAGGAGCGCGACGGCGAGCGATACGAGCAGATGCTTCATCATGCTCCCTGATCGCATCGCATGGTTAACAAGCCGTCGCCACATCAGAACGGGCTCACGATCTGGAAGAAGCGGCTGAGCCAGCCCTGGCGGCTGGCACGCGCGACGTCGCCCTTGCCGGTATACTGGATCTGCGCGTCGGCGACGCGGGTGGAGAGCACGCGGTTCTCCGTGTCGATGTCGGCGGAGCGGACCACGCCCTTGATCTTGACGTACTCGTCGCCGCGGTTGAGCGTCACGCGCTTCTGCCCCTGAACCAGCATCGTGCCGTTGGCATAGACCGCCGCGATCGTGACCGAGACCTCGCCCGACAGCGAGTTCGCCTGATCCGCGGTGCCGCCGCCGGTGAAGTTGCGCGTGCCGCTCGCCGACGCGTTGACGTTCTTCAGGAACGACAGATAGCCGGTGGTCGGCGGGGTGATCGACAGGCCGCCGCTCGAATCGAGCTTGGAGTTGGCGGATTTGGACGCACTGGTGCTCTCGACCAGCACGATCGTCAGCGGATCGCCGACGTGCTTCGCCCGGCTGCCCTCGTACAGCGCGGCATAGCCGCCCGCCGCCTGGAAGATCGCGCCGTCGGGGACGGGAGCAGCGACCGGCAAGGTCGGGACCACCGGCGCACGGACGACCGAGAAATCCTCCGCCGGCTTCTTCTTGGGGATAAGCTTCGCATCGGCGTCCTGCGGCAGCATCGCGGCGGCGACGAGCGCGAGCGCGGCGGCACCGAGCGCGAGCTCGATCCCGAAACCGGCGATCGAACCCGGGCGGAACCGGACGGGGATCCTGGTGGCCATCAGATGTTCTGGTTGACGTATTTGAGCATGTCGTCACTCGCCTGGATCATCTTGGAATTGACCTCATAGGCGCGCTGCGTTTCGATCATGTCGACCAGCTCCTCCACCACGTTGACGTTGGAGCCTTCGAGCATGCCCTGGCGGATGTTGCCGCGCCCGTCCTGCCCGGCGATGCCCATCGTCGCCGCGCCCGACGCCGCCGTCTCGACCAGATAGTTGTCGCCCGTCTCCTTGAGGCCGGCGCCGTTGGGGAAGCTCGCGATCTGGATCTGGCCCAGCGTCGACGGTTCGGTCTGGCCCGCGATCGTCGCCGTCACCGTGCCGTCCGTCCCCATCGTCACCGCGGTCGCGTTCTGCGGCACGGTGATGCCGGGCTGCACCTGATAGCCCTCGTTGGTGACCAACAGGCCCTCCGCCGAGCGCGAGAAGTTGCCCGCGCGCGTGTAGCCGAGCTGGCCGCCCGGCAACTGCACCTGGAAATAGCCGTCGCCGTCGAGCGCCATGTCGAGGCTGTTGCCGGTCGTCGCGAGCGAACCCACGGTGTCGATCCGGCTGGTGCCCTGGATCTTGACGCCGGTGCCGACGTTCAGCCCGGTCGCGTATTTCGTCTCCGCGGTCGACTGGGCGCCGGGATCGGTGACGGTCTGGTACGTCAGCGTCGCGAAGTTCGCCCGGTCCTTCTTGAACCCGGTCGTGTTGACGTTGGCGAGGTTGTTCGAGATCACCCGCATGCGCATGTCCTGGGCATCGAGCCCGGTGCGCGCGATGTGCATCGCTGCGATCGTCATTGTCTTGTCTCCGCTACTGGGAAAACGGTGTGCTTGAGTTGATCCTCCCCCGCCAGGGGGAGGGGGACCATGCGCAGCATGGTGGAGGGGGAGGACTGGCAAACGTTCGTGAGTCCTCCCCCTCCACCACCGGGCTGCGCCCGGCGGTCCCCCTCCCCCTGGCGGGGGAGGATCGTCGGGTTATATGCCGGCATCACGACGGCAGCCGCATCGTCGACGCGCCGCTCTCGTCCATGTCCTTGGCGGACTTCATCATGTTAGCCTCGACCTCATAGGCGCGCTGGTTCTCGATCATCGCGACCAGCGCGGCCGTCATGTTGACGTTCGATCCCTCGATCGCCCCCGATTGCACGCTCGCCTCCATGTCGTCGGGCAGCGTGCCGCCGCCCTTGACGTGGAGGAGGTTGTCCGTGCCCTTGACGGTCGTCGTGCCTGCGGTGCTGACGAGCTTGATCTTGTCGACCACTTGCGGGTTCTTGGCGTCGCCGCCCTGCGGCACGATCGAGATCGTGCCGTCGCCCGCGATCTTGAGCGAGTTGTACGGCGGCACGGTGATCGGCCCGGTCGAGCCCATCACCGGGAACCCGTCGCCGGTCTGCAGCACGCCCGACGGCGCGACCTCCAGGTCGCCGCGGCGCGTGTAAGCCTCGGTGCCGTCACTGCCCTGCACCGCGATCCAGGCATCGCCCGCGACAGCGACGTCGAGGTCGCGCCCAGTCTGCTGGATCGTGCCGGGCGTGCGGTCGCAGTCTGTCACCTCCTCGCCCGCCGGCGCGCGGTCGGCAAAACCGGGTCCGTCGAGCTGGAGCCGGTCGAACACCGCGCGATCGGCGCGGAAGCCCGTGGTGGACGCGTTGGCCATGTTGTTGGCGATCGCCGCCTGCGCGCCCAGTCGCGCCTTGAGGCCCGACGCCGCCGTGTAGACCAGCTTGTCCATGGAAGGCTCCCGCTACCTGCCGATCAGCTGCGGATGTCGAAGATGGTCTGGGTGATCTGACTCTGCGTATCCAGCGCCTTGGCGTTCGCCTGGAAGTTGCGCTGCGCCGCGATCAGGTCGACCAGTTCCTCGGTGATGTCGACGTTGGAGCCTTCGAGCGTGCCGCTCATCAGCGAGCCGAAACCCGCCTCCCCCGCGGTGCCGAGCTTGGCGCTGCCCGACGTGCCGGTCGCCGACCAATAGCTGTCGCCGATCTGGCGAAGCCCGGTCGGGTTGTTGAAATTGGCGATGGCGACCATGCCGAGCTTCTTGCTGTCGCCGTTGGAGAAGCTCGCGGTGACGACCCCGGTGTTGTCGACCGACACGCCCGACAACTGCCCCGCGGCCTTGCCGTCCTGGCTGCGCGAGGCAACCGAGAAGGCCGACGCGACCTGCGTCGAGCCGGCGAAATCCAGGCTCAGCGCCTGCGTCGTCGTAGCGCCCGTCGGCTGGATCGCGTCATAGGTGGTCGCGGTCGTCGGTGCCGTCAGGCCGCCCTGCGCATTGAAGGTCAGCGTCACCGGATCGGCCGACCCGCCGACCGTCAGCGGCTGGCTGTCGAGGTACGAATGCACCTGCCAGGTGCTCGATCCGTCGGTGCCGGTGGAGGGCTGGCGGACGTAATAGCTCGTCATCGTCTCCGCATTGCCGTTCGCGTCATAGACGGTGGTGGCGGTGGAGTTGTTGAAGCTGGTGGGATCGGTGCGATCGAACGTCGTCGTCGTCGGCACCGTCGAATTGGACGACAGGTTCACGTCGAGCGATACCGCGGTCGACGCCTTGGGCGTGCCGCTCGTCTGCGGCAGCGTCAGGTTCATCAGCCCGTCGGTGCCGGTGGCGGTCGGGTTGCCCTCCGAATCCACCGGATAGACCTGCAGCATGCTGCCCTGCGCGTCGACGACGTTACGGTTGGTGTCGACGAGGAACGAGCCGTTGCGGGTATAGTCCGTCGCGGCCGTGGCGCCGTCCGTCTTGACCGCGAAGAAGCCGTCGCCCGAGATCGTTAGATCGAGCGCCGATCCGGTGGTGGTCAGATTGCCTTCGGTGAACTGCTGGACATTGCCCTTCACCACCGTGCCCGAGCCGACGATCTTGAGCGGATCGGACGCGAGGTTGGACGCGATCACGTCCGCGAACTCCGACCGGCTCTTCTTGAAGCCGCTGGTGGAGACGTTGGCGAGGTTGTGGCTGATGACCGACATGTCGGTCTGCGCCGCCTGGAGGCCGCTCAGCGAGGTATAGAAGGTCATGTGCGTTGCTCCTGCGACGGGTTCGTTATGGGGTGGATCAGCCGACCTGGCGGACGGCGGAGACATCGACCGAGCCGAGCCCGGTCACGTTGAGGGTGGGGGTGCCGCCGGTGGGCAGCGAGACGGAGGAAACGGGCGCCCAGACCAGGCTGCGGCTGGTGACGGCGGTGCCGCTGTTCTGCGCGTTGACCGATATGGTGAAGGGGCCGTTGCCCGCGGCGGCACCGGCATCGGTGGTGCCGTCCCAGTCATAGGTCGCGGTGCCCGCCGGCTCGGCGCCCAGCGATAGCGTCTTCAGCGTGTTGCCGCTCGCGTCGTTGATCGAGACGGTGACGTCGCTCGCCGCGCCGTCGAGCTCCACCGCGCCGGCGATCCCGCCCGACGTGCGCGCATAGGCGGTCGATCCCTGCGTCAGCACCGTCTTGCCGACGTAGGAGAGCGCGTCCGACGTGCTGGTGGCGCCGAGCTTGCTCGCGATGCCGGTCAGCGTCGTGTTCATCTGGCTGATGCCGGCGACGGACGAGAACTGCGCCATCTGCGCGACCATCTGGGTGTTGTCGACGGGGCTGAACGGATCCTGGTTCTGCAACTGTGCGGTCATCAGCTTCAGGAAATCCGCCTGGCCGAGCGTCGTGCTGCCGGTCGCCGTCGACGCGGCGACGGCCGTGTTCGCCGCAGCCGTGCCCGAGGTGGCGATGCCGAGGCTCGACAGCGTCGAGTCGAACGTGGAGGTCGAGGGGATTGAGGTCATGGTCAGCGGCCCATCTTGAGGGTGTCGAGGATCAGCGATTTCGCCGTGTTCATCACCTCGACGTTGTTCTGGTAGCCGCGCGACGTCTCCATCATGTCGACCAGCTCGCGCGTCTCGTCGACGGCGGCCTCGAAGACATTGCCGTCCTTGTCGGCGACGGGATTGGAGGGATCGTAGCGCTTGGTGGCGGCTTCCTGCGTCGAGACGACGCTTTCCACGTCGACGGTGGCCATGCCGCTCGCCTTGTCAAAGCTGGTGCGGAACACAGGCTTCATCGAATGGTAGGCGGTGGCTTCGCTGCCGGCGACCTGGCCCGCGTTGGCGAGGTTGGACGCGGTAGTGTTCATGCGCGTCAGCTGCGCGCTCATCGCGCGTCCGGCGACCTGGAAGATGCTGAGCGGCGTGTCGGCCATGCTATTCCCCCTTCAGCGCGCGAGTCATCTCGCCGATGCGGCCGTTCAGGAACGACAGGGTCGTCTGATACTGGACGGCGTTCTCGGCGAAGGCGGTCTGCTCGGCGTTGAGCTCCACCGTATTGCCGTCGAGGCTGGGCCCGGTCGGCAGGCGGTATCTGGTCGCCGACGCGATGGCGGAGTCGGTCGTGCCGCCAGTGTCTGTCGACTGTTCGACAGCCGACAGCGCCGACTGGAAATCGAGGTCCTTCGCCTTGAACCCGGGGGTGGAGGCGTTGGCGATGTTCGACGCGAGCAGCCCCATGCGCTGGGAGCGCACCTCCAGGGCTGCTGCGTGAATGCCGAACAGGGCGTCCTGTGCCACCTTGCGAAAGGTCCTTGAGTGTTGGTCCGCTCAGATCAAAGCAACGGCCGTGCCAATTGCCGCATCCGAGCCCGACGACACCCGTCGGCGGCGGAGCGGCAAGGCGGGCGGCAACGGCTTGCCGCCCATCCGGCAAGCTTGCCGCCAGCCCGGCAGCGCCGTCGCCGCACGCACAACTGGCCCGACGCTTGCAGTGCGGTGGCCGATGACCCCCGCTTCCTTCCTCGATCCGATCGCGCTCGCGCTGGTGATCGGCGGCACCATCCTGGCCGCCGTGCTGCGGACGCCGGGCCGCGACCTCGCCCGCGCGGTGCGGGCGCTCGCCACCCTCGCGCGCGCGCCGCTCAAGGCGCAGCCACTTGTCGACCAGATCGGCGCGCTGTCGCGGATCGCACAGCGGCACGGCGTGATGGCGCTCGACCGGACGGTGCTCCACGATCCCGATCTCGCCGGCGCGGTCTCCGACATCGTCGACGGGCTGTCTCCCGATGCGGTGGCGGAGCGGCTGGAACAACGTCGCCAGGCGCGCGTCGAACGCCACTGCGCCGCCGCCGAGGCCTGGGCGGGCGCCGCCGAGGTCGCGCCGGCAATGGGCATGGTCGGCACGCTCGTCGGCCTGGTCCGCATGTTCGCGAGCATGACCGATCCGCATGCGATCGGCGCGGCGATGGCGGTCGCGCTGCTGGCGACGCTGTACGGCGCGCTGCTGTCCAACCTCCTCGCGGCGCCGATCGCCGCGCGGCTGCGGGCGCGCGCCCGTGCCGAGGCGTTCGAGCGGACGCTGCTCGCCGCGCCGCTGCTGGCGCTCGCGCGGCGTGAGGCTCGGCCGGTGCCTGGCGGACGGGCGATGGCGGCATGAGCTTCCACTTCCCCGAACGATCCCCCGCCCGCGCGACCTGGCTGGTGACGCTCGCGGACCTCGCGCTGCTGCTGGTCGGCTTCTTCGTGCTGCTGCAGGCGCATCCGACCGACGGCCGGGCGCTGGCGGGCGCGTTGCGCGATCGGTTCGGCGATGCCGGGCCGGCCGCTCCGGCCGCCAGGCGCGCGATGCCGGTGGGCGCGGCCGCGATCGATGGCTTCCTGCCCGGCTCGGCCGCGCTCCCCCGCTCGCCGCGCGCGGTGCTCGACTGGGCCGGCGACGCGGCGCGCGATCCGCGTACCACCCTCACCATCACCGGTGGCACCGACGGCAGCGCCGCCGACGTCGATCCGGTAAGCGGCAGCGGCGCGGTGCTCGCCGCCGATCGCGCGCGCGCGCTCGCCGCCGTACTCGCGCCCGTGCTGGCCGCGGCGCACGTCGCGCCCAGCCACATCCTCGTCGCCACCACCACCACGCCCGGCCGCCGCGCCGCGACCGTGACGGTGGGTTTCACCGGGAATCAGCCATGAAGCCAGCCTCAAAGCCGTCGGTGAAAACCGCCCTGCTCTGCCTGTCGCTCGCCTCCGCCACCACGGCCGCGGCCGCCGGCTTCCAGAGCACGGCGGCGCTCGACCATGCGGTCGCCTCGTTCACCGGCCGGCCGGTCGGGGCGGACGGCGGCGCCCGGACGCCCGTCGACCCGCGGCTGAAGCTCGCCGCCTGCCCCACCGTCTCGATGGCGTGGCGGGGCGAGAACCATGATGCGGTGGTCGTCACCTGCTCGGGCGCCGACGCCGGCCAGTCGTGGCGGCTGTTCGTCCCCATCCTCCACGCCGCGCCCTTGCCGATCGCGCCCGGCATCGTGCCGGCGATGACCGTCAAGGCGCCGCCGGTGATCCACCGCGGCGATCCGGTGCTGGTGGAGGCGGGCAGCGACGGCTTCACCATCACGCGCGAGGGGATCGCGATGGGCGACGCCGCGCCCGGTGCGCGCTTCCTCCTCAAGGTCGACGATGCCAAGGGCCCGGTCCAGGCCGTGGCGGTCGACAGCGGCCGCGCGACGCTGCCGGGGTGGTAGGCCCGGCCGCCCGCGTCGCGCCGGTCATCAAGAAATTGCTAAAGCCCGCCGCAGCCCGGCCGTTTCACCGCCCGACGAGGTCAGGCACAGGGCATGGGCATGATGGACGGGATCAGTTCAGCGGGAGGGACGGCGGTCGGCGGAGCCGCCGATCCACGCATCATCGCTCCGGTGCGGACCGCACCGGTTGCCGCGACGGTGCCGGTCGCGACACCGGCATCGACGCCGACGCAGATCGCGCAGTCGCAACTGGCGGCCCTTTCCAAGGCGGTCGCGGCGGATGCGCCCGTGGACACCGACAGGGTCGACCGGATCAAGGCCGCGCTCGCCAACGGGACCTTCCCGATCCTGCCGGCGACCATCGCCGACCAGATGCTGTCGTTCCGCTACGAATGGATGTCAGATGACCCCAAGTCCCAGGACTAGGCGTGATGCGCTGATCCGTGTCATCGAGTCGCTCCACGGCGAGATCGATGCGCTGAAATCCAACGATGTCGCGGCGCTGGAACGCGCGACCGGCGCGAAGCTCGCCGCGATCGAGGAGGTCCGGACGCTCGGCGACGGCCCCGCGGGACCCGAGCTGCGCGAGCTGGCGGACGAGGCGGACCGGTTGAACGAGACGTGCCGCATCTACGTCAACCTGCTGGCGGCAAATGTCCGCCGCCGCCTGCAGATCCTGACCGGCGACCGCGGCAACGCGTACAGCCGCGGCGTGATTGCGGCCTACGCCTGATCCCCTCCCGTCACCCCGGCGTTGAGCCGGGGTCCCGCTTCTTCCTCGTGCTTCAGAAGAAATAGCGGGACCCCGGGTCAAGCCCGGGGTGACGATTCGCCTGGCACGCCCCTTGCTAGTCCATTCCTGACGGAGCCGCCCATCGGTGGCTCATTGCCGGCAGGGGTTTCGTGGGCGTCAGTTCGGTTCTTGCATCCGCCGCGGGTGGCATCCAGTCGGCGATCGCGACCGCCGCGCGGACGACGGGCGTCGATTTTTCTTACCTGCTCGGCCAGGCGAAGCTGGAGAGCGGGCTGAACGCGACCGCGCATGCCGGCACATCGTCCGCATCGGGCCTGTACCAGTTCATCGACCAGAGCTGGCTGTCCGTCGTCAAGAAGCACGGCGCCGAACACGGCCTCGGCTGGGCCGCCGACGCGATCAGCCAGGGCGCGGGCGGGCATCTGTCCGTCTCGGACGGCGCGACCAAACAGGCGATCCTTGCGCTCCGCAACGATCCCGGCACCGCCAGCCTGATGGCCGCCGCCTCCGCGTCCGACAACAAGAGCGCGCTCGAGGCGAGCCTCGGCCGCGCCGCGACGGGCACCGATCTGTACATGGCGCATTTCCTGGGGCTCGGCGGCGCGCGCCAGTTCCTGACCGGCATGGCCGCGAACCCGCAGGCGAGCGGCGCCTCGCTGTTCCCCGCCGCCGCGAGCGCCAACCACGCCGTCTTCTACGCCGCCGACGGCAGCGCGCGGTCGCTGTCCGACATCTATGCGCGCTTTGCCGACAAGCTCGGCGCGGCCGCAAGCGGCACGCTGCCCGCCGGCACCAGCATCGAGGCGGCACTCGCCGACGGGTCGACGGTCGTCGGCGGCGCTGGTGAAAGCGCGGACGACGCGGTCGCCTGGGCCAAATCCACCATCGGCCAGCTCCGCACCGCCGCCGGCAACACCGGCAGCCTGCTGCGCCCGACGCCCGGCACCGCGCGGCTGGCGTATCTGATGCTCGCGAACATGGAGGGCTGAGCCATGGGCAAGATCCCCTTCCGCAGCGCCGCGCTGCCCGCCGGCATCCTGCTGCTCATCGCGTTGATGGTCGTGCCGATCCCGGCCGCGATGCTAGACGTCTTTTTCGTGATGAACATCACGATCAGCCTCGCGGTGCTGATGGTCAGCCTGAACGCGCAGAAGCCGCTCGATTTCTCCGCCTTCCCGACCGTGCTGCTGTTCGCGACGCTGTTCCGGCTCGCGCTCAACGTCGCCTCGACGCGCATCGTGCTGGTCCACGGCCACACCGGCGAGGCGGCGGCGGGCCATGTCATCCAGGCGTTCGGCAGCTTCCTGATCGGCGGCGACTATGTCGTCGGCATCTTCGTCTTCTCGATCCTGATGATCATCAACCTGATCGTCGTCACCAAGGGCGCCGGCCGCGTGTCCGAAGTCTCCGCGCGCTTCACGCTCGACGCGCTGCCCGGCAAGCAGATGGCGATCGACGCGGACCTGAACGCCGGCCTCATCACGCCCGACGAGGCCAAAGTGCGCCGCGTCGAGGTCGCGACCGAGGCCGATTTCTACGGCTCGATGGACGGATCGTCCAAGTTCGTGAAGGGCGATGCGGTCGCCGCGCTGCTGATCCTCGCCGCCAATGTCATCGGCGGGCTGATCCTGGGGCCGCTCAGCCACGGGCTCACCTTCTCGCAGGCGGCGCACAGCTACATCCTGCTGGCGATCGGCGACGCGCTGGTGGCGCAGTTGCCGTCGCTGATGCTGTCGATCGCCGCCGCCGCGATCGTGACGCGCGTCAACTCGACACAGGACCTCGCCGGCCAGATCGGGACGCAGTTCGGATCGGTCCGCACCTGGACGCCAGTGGCGGTGATCCTGGCGCTGCTCGGTATCCTGCCTGGCATGCCGCATCTCGTGATCCTGCCCGCCGCCGCGGGCGCGGGGTTCATGGCATGGCGGCTGCGCAAGATCGCCAACCGCCCGCTCCCGCCCGAGCCCGTCGCCGCCGCGCCCGACCCCGCCAAGATCGGCTGGGACGAGGTGACGGACGCGATGCAGGTGAACCTCGACATCGGCTATGGCCTGGTGGCGCTGGCCGACGAGCGTCGCGGCGCGCCATTGATGGGCCGGATCACGGGGGTGCGGCGGCAATTGTCCAAGGACCTGGGCTTCGTGGTGCCGCAGGTGCGGGTGCGCGACGACATCAACCTCGCGCCCTATACCTATCGCATCATGGTCGGCGGCGTGTGCGTCGGCGAGGACCAGGTCGCGCCCGACGAGATGCTGGCGCTCGACACCGGCCAGGCGGTCGGCAGCTTGCGTGGCAAGAAGGCCAAGGACCCGACGTTCGGCCTCGACGCGACCTGGATCGCGACCGGCGACGCGGATGCCGCGACCGGCGCCGGCTATCTGGTGGTCGATCCGAGCACCGTCATGGCGACGCACCTCAACCACGCGCTGGGCAGCCAGTCGGCGGAGCTGCTCGGCCCCGACGAGGTCCAGTCGCTGCTCGACGGTCTCAAGGAACGCTCGCCGCAGCTCGCCGCCGCGCTGGTGCCCGCGCCCTTGTCGCTGACCGTGCTGACGCAGGTGCTGCGCGGATTGCTCGCCGAGAACGTGCCGCTCAAGGAGTTCCGCCGCATCGCCGCCGCGATCAGCGTCGTCGCGAGCCGGACGCAGGACCCGGACGAGATCATCGAGGCGATCCGGCCCGACCTCGGCCCGCTCATCATCGGCCGGCTGTGCGGGGTGCGCGAGCCGCTGCGCGTCATGACGCTGGAGGGCGGCCTCGAAGGGCTGCTCGGCCAGGCGGTCCGCTCCGATCCCCAGCGTCGCCACGCGATCGAGCCCGATCTCGGCCGCCGCATCGTCGACGCACTCACCCACGCCGCCCAGCCGCTGATCGACGAGGCCAAGCCGTTCGCGCTCGTCGTCCAGCCCACGATCCGCGTCGCGATCCGCAAGCTGGTCCGCACCTGCCTTCCGGATACTCCCGTCATGAGCTTCTTCGAAGTGCCCGAGGACAAGTCGGTCGAGGTCGTCGCGGTGATCGGCGCCAGTCAGCCGGCTCTCGCATGACCGCGCAGCCCTCTCCCCAGACGTTCGCGGACGCTCAACCCGTTCTTGGCCAGCTCACCTACACCCCGCGCCCCAAGGCCGGGCGCGAGGCGGAGGCGCTCGTGCGCCAGCACCTGCCACTGGTGCGCCGGCTCGCCTGGCACGTCCATGGCGCGATGAGCACGCTCGTCGACGTAGAGGATCTGGTGCAGGTCGGACTGATCGCGCTGGTCGAGGCGGCGAGCGGCGGCGCGACCGAGGATCGCGGTGCGATCGCGTACCGCCAGTATCTCGTCACCCGCATCCGCGGCGCGATGATCGACGAACTGCGCCGCCAGGCGACCACCACGCGCGGTGCGATGCGCCGCCGCCGCGCGCTCGCCGAGGCGACGAAGGTGCTGACCCACGAGACCGGCCGCGCGCCCGACGAGGCCGCGGTGGCGACGAAACTGGGCGTGTCCGTGGAGAAGCTACGGACCGACTATGCGACCGCCGAAGCGGTCCGCTTCGAGCCGATCGACGACGTCTATGCCGACGACCTGCCCTGGTTCGCGAGCGAGGAGCCCGACGCGTTCGACCAGCTCGCGCACGGCGAACTGCGCGACGCGCTGATCGCCGCGATCACCGCGCTGCCCGAGCGCGAGGCGCTGGTGATCCAGCTCTACCATGTCGAGGAATTGAACCTCGAGGAGATCGGCCAAGTAATCGGCGTCGGCGCGGCGCGGGTGTGCCAGATCAAGGCGGCGGCGCATGCCCGGCTGAAGAAGGCACTGGGCGGGCGGCGGTAGGAGCGTGTTTCGAACCGCTGAGCTTAATAACCGTTCGTGCTGAGCCTGTCGAAGCACATGCCACGAGGTCGACTGTTTGGGGCATGTCCTTCGACAGGCTCAGGACGAACGGGCGAATAGATTGGCGTCGTTGAACCCCACCCTGCCTGCCTACCAAGCCACCACGCTGTTCCGGTAATCCACGAACGTCGCGCCGCCGGTTTCGCGCCGCGCCTCCAGCATGTCGACGAGCGCCGGAATCGACTGCTCGATCGACAGCGGCGCGCCCGCGCCGCCCATGTCGGTGCGGACCCAGCCGGGCGCGACGGCGAGCCAGGTGCGGCTGCCCGTGTCGCGTGCCTCCAGGCTCTTCAGCCCTGTGTTGAGCGCCGCCTTGGTCATCCGATACGCCTCCCAGCTGCCGGTCGTGTTGTTCGCGATGCTGCCCAGCCCCGACGACATCACCGCCACCGTCGCGTCCGCGCGCGTCAGGGGCTCCAGCCGTTCGATCAGCCGCAGCGGCGCATAGGCGTTGGTCAGCATCGCCTGCGCGAAGATCGCCGGGTCGACCGTGCCGATCGGCGCCGCAGGATCGGGCGCGATGCCGGCGTTGACGAACAGCAGGTCGATCCGCGCCTGTCCGAGTTTCGCCGGCAGGGCGTCCACGCCAGCCCAGTCGGTCACGTCGAGCGTGACGACGTCGAGGCCCGGCTCCGGCGACAGAGCAGCGGGGTCGCGGACTGTCGCGATCACCTGCCAGCCGCGTCCGTGCAGCTCCTGCGCCAGCGCGCGGCCGAGCCCGCGCGACGCGCCGATGACGAGGGCGGTAGGCATGACGTGGTTCTCCGATTGCGACCGCCCGCCAACGCTCCGCCGTCGCGCCGGGTCCGCCTGCCCCCGCGTGAACTGCCCGCTCCCGAACTGCCCGCTCCCGAACTGCCCGGACGCGAAGAACCCCGGCGGCATCGCTGCCACCGGGGTGTCTCCCGTCCGGCGATCGTCCGATCGGCCCCGGCACCCAAAATGGGGGCGGCGCCGGGACCGATGCCCGATTACTGGAGAAGCTTCAGCACGCCCTGCTGGCTCTGGTTCGCCTGCGCGAGCATGGCGGTGGATGCCTGCGACAGGATCTGCGCCTTGGCGAGGTTCGCCGTCTCGGCGGAGAAGTCGGTGTCGCTGATCTGGCTCTTGGCGGCCGTCAGGTTGGTGACGTCGCTCGTCATGTTGTTGACGACCGAGGTCAGCTGGCTTTCCGCGGCGCCCAGGCCGGCCCGCTTCGTGTTCACTGTCGTCAACGCCGTGTCAAGGGTCGCCAGCGCCGAGGACGCGCCGCTCTGGGTCGAGACATCGACGCTCGTCGCGCCGGTCAGCGTCAGGGCGGACAGATTGAGCGCCACCGTGTCGGACGCGGTCGCGCCGGTCTGGATCGTCACCGAGCCTGCCGATCCGTCGAACAACGCCACGCCGTTGAACTTCGTGTCGGCCAGCGTGCTGGTGATCTGCGTCTGGAGTGCGGTGACTTCGGTCTGCATGTCGGCGCGGTCGTCGGCGCCATAGGTTCCCGACGCGGACTGGACCGCCAGCTCGCGGATGCGCTGGACCATGTTGGTCACCTCGTCGAGCGCGCCGTCGGCGGTCTGCGCCATCGAGATGCCGTCGTTCGAGTTGCGGATGCCCTGCGTCATGCCGCGGATCTGCGCGGTCATCGAGGACGAGATGGCGAGGCCCGCCGCGTCGTCCTTCGCCGAGTTGATGCGGCTGCCGGTCGACAGGCGCTGCATCGACGTCGACAGCATGTTGTTGGCCGAAGTGGATGCATTGGCGGCGCGCAGCGCCGAGATGTTGGTCGCGATCACGGTCATGGAATATCTCCGTTTGTTCTGCGGTTTCCCCGCCGCCCCCAGAGCGGAAGGCCGAGCCGCCGGATGGGGTAACGGCCGTGTCGCGGCGGGCTTAAGCGGAAAATCGACGACGCCCGTCCGGTCCGACGCTCCTCGCGCGCGTACGACGCGCAGGCGCGTCGCGAGAGCGGGCGGCGCGGGCGGAAATATTCTGCCGCCCATTTTGGCCCCTTAGCGATCGTTTAACCACTCGGGCCGCATTCCCCTCGCATCCAAGGGGACCCGCATGCGTTCGATCCTTCCGTCCAAGACCGTTCTGGCACGCCGCTACGCGCTGGTGTCGTCGCTGCGCGCGCAGGGCTTCGCGATCGCCGGCGAGGGTGAACGTGCCGACATGCACCTGCTGACGGATGGCGAGCCGGTCACGGCGCCTGCGCGCAGCGTGGTGGTGGGCGACGTCGACGCGAACGCGGGCGAGGCCCCGCGCATGGTGCCCGGCACCAACGGCAACCCCGCGCGGATCGCCTTCGCCCATGCCGACGCCGCGATCGGCAACGGCTTCGTCCGCGCCGCGGTCGCCGGCCCCGACGCGCCGACCGCCGCCGACCCCGAGAGCCTGGCGCTGCTGGCGCTCGCCGAGCGGGTGGCGCAGGCGGACATCACCGTGCTCGTCAACGGACCCACGGGCACCGGCAAGGAAGTGATCGCCCGCGCGATCCACAACAACTCGCCGCGCCGCGACGGCCCGTTCATCGCGATCAACTGCGCCGCGCTGCCCGAATCGATGCTGGAGGCGATGCTGTTCGGTCATCAGAAGGGCGCGTTCACTGGCGCCTCGTCGGGCGGCGAAGGCTTCTTCCGCGCGGCGCACGGCGGCACGATCCTGCTCGACGAGATCGCCGAGATGCCGCTCAACCTTCAGGCCAAGCTGCTGCGCGTGCTGCAGGAGCGCGAGGTGGTGCCGATCGGCGCGACCACGCCCCAGGCCATCGACGTGCGCGTCGTCGCCTGTGCCAACCGCGATCTTCAAGGCGAAGTCGCCGCCGGCCGGTTCCGCGCCGATCTCTATTACCGCCTGTCCGTCTTCCCGCTGATGACGCGCCCGCTCGCCGAGCGGCCGCAGGACATCCCCGCGCTCGCCGCGACGATGCTGCTGCGCCACGCCGGCACCCGCAAGTCCGTCCCCTGGCCGACGCGCGACGCGGTGGACGCACTGATAGCGCACGATTGGCCCGGCAACGTGCGCGAGCTCGAGAACGTGATCCAGCGCGCGCTGCTGTTCTGCGCGAGCGACACGATCGAGGCGAGCCACATCGTGTTCGACCGGCCGATGGCGACCGCGCCGACGCCGGCCTCCTCCGTGCTACAATTCCCGTCGCCGGAGCACGACGGGACGCTGGGCAAGGTCGTCCAGATCAGCGAGTTCGCCGCGATCCGCGAGACGTTGCGTGCATGCGGCGGCAGCCGGATCGAGACCGCGCGGCGGCTCGGCATCTCCGAACGGACGCTCCGCTACCGCCTTGCCAAGGCGCGCGAACAGGGTGAGGATTTCGCGCGTGTCCGCGCTGGGGGTGAGGATTTCGCGCGTGTCCGCGCTGGGGGTGAGGACTTCGCCCGGTTCAGCCAGGCGGGTGCGGCATGAGCGTCTCAAGCATCGGCAGTGCGGGCGGGATCGACCGGGTGATGGCGCTGCGTGCGCAGATCCTGGAGCAGAACCAGGCACTCGGCCGCGCCAATGCCGTCGGCGTCGCGGCACCGGCCACAGCCCTCACCACGACCACCGCCGCGCCCGCCGCCAGCTTCACCGACACGATGAGCCAGGCGCTCGCCCAAGTGAACGCCGGCGAGGTGCAGGCGGACAAGGTGTCGGAATCGTACGAGCGCGGCGAAACGGTCGACATCGCCAAGGTGATGCTCGCCCGCCAGCAGGCGTCGGTCGGCTTCGAGGCGACGCTGCAGGTCAGGAACAAGCTCCTGTCCGCGTACAAGGACATCATGAGCATGCCGGTCTGACATGAGCGCGCTCATCCCCTCCAACGGGCTCCCCTCGCCCCTCCCCGGCAGCACGCTCGTGCCCGAGCGGTTCGCCAACCCGTTGCGCCAGATCCAGGGCGTGCTCGCGCAGCCCGCGATCCGCCGCTCGCTGCCGATGGCGCTGCTGATCGGCCTGATCGGCGCCGCCGCGCTCGCCTGGATGACCTTGTCGACACCGACGCAGAAGACGCTGTTCACCGGGCTGCCCGATGCGGACAAATCCGCCGTCGTCGCCGCGCTCGACCAGGCGAACATCAAGAACCACCTGGACGAGGGCACCGGCGCGCTGACGGTGGGCGAGGACGATTTCAGCCGCGCGCGCATGCTGCTGGCGGGCCAGGGCCTGCCCAAGGCGGCGCCCGGCGGCTACGCGATCCTCGATCAGCTGCCGATGGGCGTCAGCCGCGCCGTCGAGGGCGAGCGCCTCCGCCAGGCGCGCGAGACCGAGCTTGCCCGCTCGATCGAGGAGATCGACTCGGTCGCCGACGCGCGCGTGCACCTCGCGATGCCGGAGACGAGCGTGTTCGTCCGCGACAGCGCCAGCCCGTCGGCGTCGGTGATGGTGAAGCTCAACGCCGGGCGCAGCCTGGACGACGCGCAGGTGCGCTCGATCGTCAACCTCGTCGCCTCGTCCGTGCCCGGCATGAAGCCCGATGCGGTGGCGGTCGTCGATCAGATGGGCACGCTTCTGACCAAGACGGGCGGCGCGGGCGACAATGCGGGCGAGGAGCGGCTGAACGTCCAGCGCCGCACCGAGGACAAGGTGCGCGAGCAGGTGGTGCAGCTTCTCACCCCGCTCGTCGGCGCGGGCAACTTTACCGCGCAGGTGCAGGCCGACGTCAACCTGGACGAGACGCAGGCCACGCGCGAAAGCTACGACAAGACAGGCGCGCTGCGCGCCGAGACGGGCAATTGGATCGGCAACCAGAAGGATGCGACCGCGCCCGGCGGCATCCCCGGCGCGCTGTCCAACACGCCGCCCGCCGCGAGCAGCGTGCAGCAGCCGACCGCGGTGCCCGCCCCCGGCACGCCCGCCGCCGGTGCGCCCTCGGGCACTCCTGTCGCCGGCGGCGCCGCGCCCGATCCGGCGAAGCAATCGGACAGCTATCAGCGCGCCTATGACCTGGGGCGCGAGGTGTCCGTCACCCGCGCCGCGCCGGGCGGCGTCAAGCGCCTGTCGGTCGCCGTGCTGCTGCGCGATCCCGAGAAGGGCAAGCGCACGCCCGCCGAAGTCACGCAGATCACCGAGCTGGTGAAGAGCGCGGTCGGTTTCGACCAGGCGCGCAACGACAACGTCATCGTCGTCAGCCGCAAGTTCGCGGGCACGGACGTGACCGACATCAAGCGGCCATGGTACGACAACAGCTGGCTGCCGATGCTGGCGCGCAACGTGACCGCGATCGCGATCGCGCTGATGGTGCTGATGCTGGGCGTGCGCCCGCTGCTCAAGACGATCGGCAAGAAACAGGCAGCGGGCGCCTTGGATGGCCCGGCCGGCAAACCGATCGGCGCGGCCGACGGCACTGGCAGTGACGAGGTCGGCGCTGCGATCCTGCCGCCGGTGACGCTCGAGCAGATCGAGACGTCGAGCAGCTTCGACGAGCGGGTCGGCGCGGTGCGTGGCTTCACCCGCGACAACCCCGCGCGCGCGGCGCTGGCCGTCCGCGACATGATCCGCGCGGAGGCCAAATGAGCGTCGAGGCCGCGCGCAACTACACCGGCGTCGAGCGCGCCGCCGTGCTGATGATGCTGGTCGGCGAGGACGAGGCCGCCGCCATCCTTCAGAAGCTCGATCCCGAGGAGGTGCGCCAGCTCGGAAGCGCTATGTTCAAGGTCGCCGACGTCTCCGAACGCGAGGTGGAGGACGTGTTGGACGATTTCGTCGGCCGCGCGCGCGAGCGGACCGGCATCACCTTCAACCCCCGCCCGCAGATCGAGGCGGCGATGACGCGCGCGCTCGGCTCGGCGAAGGCGGACAGCGTGCTCGCGCGCATCACGCCGCCCGAGGCGGCGTGCCAGATCGACCTGCTCGACTGGATGGACGCGCACGACATCGCCGCGGTGCTCGACAAGGAGCATCCGCAGATCGCCGCGGTGCTGATCGCCAACCTCGACGGATCGGTCGCGAGCCAGGTGCTCGAACTGCTGCCCGACGCGATCCAGCCCGACATCCTCCATCGCATCGCACGGCTGGGACCGATCACGCCGGAGGCGGTGGAGACGCTGCGCTCGATGCTGGCCGCGCGCGCGGGCGGCGGGTCGCAGGGGGGCAGGATGGGCGGGGGCGTCACCCTGGGCGGCACGCGCGAGGCTGCGCGTATCCTGTCGGGCGCGCGCAAGGCGACCGAGCAGCGCGTGATGCCCAAGCTGTTCAAGATCGACAAGGACGTCGCCCGGCAGATCGAGGAGGCGTTGTTCGTCTTCGACAACCTGCTGGAGATGGACGACAAGAACCTCGGCATCCTGATCCGCAACGTCGACACCGACGCCCTGACCCGCGCGCTGAAGGGCGTGGACGAGAGTGCGCGAGGCCGGTTCCTCGGCTGCATGTCCGCGCGCGCCGCCGACGGTATCCGCGACGAGATGGAAGCACGCGGGCCGATGAAGCTGTCGGAAGTGCTCGATGCGCAGAAGGTCATCATCGGCGTCGCGCGCCAGCTCGCCAAGGACGGCACGCTCCAGATGGGCGGCGGCGACGACGATTATGTCTGAGTTTCCCGCACCGGCGTCAGGGTTCGTCGCGGGCTTCTCCGCGCGGCACGAGGTGTCGGCGCCCGTCCTCGCGCGCGCGTTCACGACCGGCGACGGGTTCGCGGCGGTGGACGTCCGCGATCGGATCACGGCGCCGGCTCCGCGCCCCGCGACGCCGACCTCCTTTTCCCCGCAGGCGCCCGGCAAGCCCGGCCCCCGCCATTACGCTCCCGCCGATCGCTCGCAGAACCCGACGGAAGGCTGGGACCCGCTCGACCCGACGCTGCCCGATCCGTCGCTCGCAGGGTCCGGGCCGAGCGTGGATCACGTCGCCCAGGCGCGCGCCGCCGGCTATGCCGAGGGGCTGGCCGTCGCGCAGGAGACGATGGCCGCCGCGGTGACGCAAGCGGGGGAGCGCGACCGGGCGCTGCTCGCCGGGCTCGTCGACCAGCTGGCGACCGGCGGCGCGATCGACCGCGACGCGCTCGCCGCGCAACTGCGCCAGACGGTGCTGCTGCTGGTCGGCAAGGTGGTGGGCGAGGCGGGCGTGTCGCCCGATCTGCTCGCCGGACGCATCGCCGCGGCGGTGGATCATCTGTCGGACAAGGCCGAATCGGCGCTGCTGCGTGTCCACCCCGACGACGTGGCGCTGCTGTCGGGTCGCCTGCCCGACACGGTGTTCGCCGCCGGCGACCCGGCGGTCGCGCGCGGCAGCTTCGTGCTGGAGACCGCCTCCACGATCGTCGAGGATGGGCCGGGGCTATGGCTCGACCAGCTCGCGCAGGCGGTGGACCGGGTCGCGGTGCCTTCGCATCGTTCGCAGGCGCCATGCTGAACCGGTTCGCGGCCGATTATCTCGGCGGGATGGCGGAGGCGGCGTTCGCGCCCAAGGCCGCGATCTCCGGCCGCCTGTCGTCCTGCGACGGGCTGCTGATGGAGGCGGTCGGGCTGTCGCTGCCGGTCGGCACGGTGTGCTCGATCGGTGCCGACGAGAATGGGGGAGCAGGCAGTGTGGAAGCCGAGGTGATCGGCTTCCGGAACGGCCGAACGCTGATGATGAACCTGGGCGGCCCGGCGCCGCTGCTGCCGCAGGCGCCGGTACGACCGCTTGGGTCCCCTGGCGAGGCGCAGGTCGGCGCGGTGCTGCTCGGCCGCGTGATCGACGGCTCCGGGCGGCCGATCGACGGGCTCGGCCCGATCCGTGGCGCGACCGCCTGGCCGCTCGCCGGCAAGCTGCAGTCGCCGCTCGACCGCGGGCGCGTGCTGAAACCGATGGACGTGGGCGTGCGCGCGATCAACGGGCTGCTCACGATCGGCCAGGGGCAGCGCGTGGGAATCATGGCGGGCTCGGGCGTCGGCAAGTCGGTGCTGCTGGGCATGATGGTGCGCGCGGCGGAGGCCGATGTGGTCGTCGTCGGCCTGATCGGCGAGCGCAGCCGCGAGGTCGCCGACTTCCTCGAGACCAAGGTCGCCGGCGCGGCGCGCGAGCGCGCGGTGGTGGTGGCGGTGCCCGCCAACCACTCGCCGGTGCTGCGGATCCGCGGCGCGCTGCGCGCCACCGCCATCGCCGAAGCCTTCCGCGCCGAGGGCAGGAAGGTCCTGCTCATCATCGATTCGCTCACCCGCGTCGCGCATGCGGGGCGCGAGATCGGGCTGGCACTGGGCGAGCCCGCCTCCGCGCGCGGCTATCCCCCGTCCGCGATCGCAATGCTGCCCAATCTGATCGAGCGCGCGGGCACCTGCGTCGCGAGCGGCGGGTCGATCACCGCCATCTACACCGTGCTGGCGGACGGCGACGACGGCAACGACCCGGTGGTGGACGCGGCGCGCTCGATCCTCGACGGGCATATCGTGCTGTCGCGCAAGCTCGCGGAGCGCGGCGTCTATCCGGCGATCGACCTCGGTCCCTCGGTCAGCCGGGTGATGACCGACATTGCGGACCGGCCCCACCTCGCCGCCGCGCGCGTGCTGCGACGGCACCTGTCGACGTACGAGGAGAACCGCGACCTGGTGCTGATGGGCGCCTATCGCTCGGGCGCGGACCCGGCCGTCGACCGCGCGCTCGCCTGCCACGGCGCGATCCTCCAGTACATCCGCCAGGACGCCGACGAGACGGTGGACCTGGCAACGTCGGTGGCCGAGCTCGTCGGCGTGTTCGGCGATGCCTGACCCCGATGGCTGACTCCGGTGGCTGACGCGGATCGCCTCGCGCGAATCCACCGCGTGCGCGAGGTTCAGGCCCGGCTCGCGCAGGCGGACGAGGTCCGCGCCCGCGACAAGGCCGCGTCGGAGGCGGACCTGCACGATCGCATCGCCGGCCTCGCCGCGGCGGTGGCGCCGCAGCCGGTTCCGCTCGCGACTGCGGCATCGCTCGGCGCGGCGGCGGTGTTCCGCGAACGCCTCCAGGCCTCGGCCGCGAACGCCGCCGTCCGCGTTCAAACCGCGGAGCTGCAGCTCGAGCGCAGCCGCCTCGCTACCCGCGCCGCGCTGCGCGACCGAACCGCGACCGAGAAGCTGCTCGAACGCGCCCGCGCGGAGGAGGCGGCCAAGGAAGCCCGCAAGCATGAGGACGCGCCGCCCGGCGGCCGGCGCAACCGGCACGAGCCTTGCTAGTCACAGCCTGATATTCCTGCCCCGCGAGACCCGTCCTCCATGCCGTCGCTGTCCACCCTGCTGTCCACCGCCGCGACGCCGTCCGCCGGGTCTGTCCGCGCGGCCGGGACGAAGGGCGTGGGCGCCGGGGCGACGGCCGGAACGCTGTTCGCCGACCTGCTGCCCGCGCAGAGCCCGGGACTCGTCGTCGGTGCCGGTCGGCAGGCGGCTGCCGGGAGCGGCATCGACTTGCCGGCGGCGATGCTGGTCACGACCGCGCCGGTTGCCGCGTCGCCTGCGGAGGCCGCCCGTTTCGCCGCTCCGGCCGCGTCTGGCGTACCCACGCCGGGAGGCTCGCTCGTAGCACAGCCGGGCGCCGCGGTCGCCGTCACGGCAGCCGCCCTTGCTGGGCCCGCCGCCCCTGTCGCCCCGGCCGCCTCGAGCGTGGCGGAGCCGGTACCGTCGCCCGCGGACGCCCAGCCGATCGCGACCACTCCGCCTCGCTACACTGCCGGTGCAGCGACCGCGCCCACGACGATGCCGTCGGCCGGTCCGGAACCGCACCAGCCGGCGCCCGCCATCAGCGCCGAGCCGACCCCTGCGACCGTCGCCACGTCCGACGATGTTACGGCCGATGCTCCTGTTGCGGTCGCGACTACGCTTGAAGCCCCAGCTCCAGCCCCAGCCCCAGCCTCAGCCTCAGCCTCAGCCCCAACCTCGCCGGGCGCCGCTACCATCGCCGCGTCGCCGCCGCTGCCGCAGGACGCCTCGATCGTGGCGGCGCCGACACCGCCGACCACCGTGGTGGGATTGACCGTGCCGGCCAGAAGGGCGCCTTCCTCCGACATCACCGCTTCGCCGACCGACGCCGTTGCCGCCGACCGGTCCCCGACGCAGAGCGGACTCCTGAGCGCCGGATTGGACGCACCGGCCGTGGCCTCGATCGCAACCCCGGGCGCGGACACGACCCTGCCGGCGATGACGCAAGTGCTGCCCTCGTCGCATCAAGCTCCGACCGGCTTGGATCCCGGAACATCAGGCCCGGTCGCCCCGGTTGCCCTCGGTTCTGCCCCACCTCAACGTTCCGAGCCTGCTCCCGCAAGCGCCGGGGTAGCGAGCGCGGTTCCGCCGGGTGCGGCCGCGGTGTCCCCGACCCGCACCGCCTCGCCTGCGTCGGCACCACCCGCTGCAGCGTCTACGTCTGTCGGCGCGACGTCGAGCGATCCGGTGCCGACCACGGACACCCTGGCCTTCGTCCCGCCACGTACGACCGCCGGTCACCGGGACGACGCCGTCACCCCGGCGATTGCGCCCTCGGCCCCGACCTCCACCGACGCGGTCCCACCTGCCGCCACAGCGGCACCCGCACGACCGATCCCAGCCGGCAAGACCCCCCTCCCCGCCTCGATCAGCGCCGTCGCGCTTGCCGACCAGATGGGCAGCACCGCCGCTCCGGTCGACGACAGCAGCGCGAGTGTCCCCGACCTTTCGACCGTGCCACCGGCAGCGGTTCCGGTCCCGCCGCGGGTCGTTCCGGCACGGGAGGCGGGGTCGCCGATGCCCATGGTGACGGCGGCGACGGACACCGGCACGATCCTCCTCGCCCGTTCGCCGAACCCCTGGGCACCTGCGCCGGCCGGGCCCGCCAGCCGGCCGGGCACCGCCGCGCCGACGATCGCCAGCGACGATGATGCTTCGACGGAGGCGCGCGCGACGCCAGTCGACGCGGCGCTTGACGCCGCGGCGCTCGTCCCGGCGATGTCGGTACCGTCAACGCCGACCCCGATCCCGGCGCTCACGGACACATCGGCAGGGGATCAGCCGGCGGCCCTCAGTCGATCGGGGTATGCTCAGACCGCGACGGCGGCGATCGGCCCACCTGCGACCGGCGCAGCTACGACCGGCGTGGCGCCGTCCATCGCCGCATCATCGGTGGACACGCCCCGCGCTGCCGCACCGGTACCGCTGGCTTTGGCGCCCCTCGCTCCGGCCGACCCGATCGCGGCGACCGCCACGACCACGGCGGCCGCTGGGCTGCCGGGTCCGACAGCGCCGGGCGCCACCATCGCGTCGCGGCCCGGTAATCCGATCATACCCCCTTCAGGCACCATGCCGATCGCCGATCCGATCGCCGCGACGCCACAGGGCGCAGCGCCGACGCCGGTGATCGCCGTCAGTGCTGCCGTCCCGGTCGCGCCCGCACCGATGGTGCCGGTCGCCGCTGCGCCGGCGGGCGGACCGGCCAGCGCGTCGGTCAGAGCCGCCGCCGCGCCGCCGCCCGTGACGCCTGCCGTCCAGTTCCTCCCGCAGCCGATGCTGGCGAGCGGCGCGGCCGGGCGGGTGTTCGCCGCCGCGCTGCATGCCGCCGCCGGGCCCGCGGCTGCCTCTGCGCAGGGCGCCGGGGAAGACCACGACCCGATGGTCGCCGCGATGCTCGCCGGCTCGGCCGTGGCGCAGGCGGTGCCGGTGGCAGCCGCGCAGGGCGCGGGCTTCGACATGAGCCAATCCGGCTGGCCGACGCGCATGGCCGAGCAGATCGAGGCGCTGCGCGACGCGGCGGATGCGACCAGCACGAGCATCCGCGTCATCCCCGATGCGCTCGGCCCCGTCGATCTGCAGGTGCGGCGCGACGGCGACCAGGTGCACGTCCATTTCAGCGCGGCCAACCCGGAAACGCGCACGCTGATCGCCGACGCGCAGCCGCAGCTTGCCGCCGCCGCCGCCGACCGCGGGCTGAAGCTCGGCCAGGCGAGCGTCGGTGGCGGTGCGGCAGACTGGAGCTCCAGCGCCGGCCAGAACGGCGCTGGCCAGAACGCTTGGGGCCAGAACGCGGGGGGCCAGAACGCGGGGGGCCAGAACGCTGGCGGTCAGGGTGCGCCCGGTCAGGACCAGCCCGCGCGCCGGTCCACGCCCGCATCGGCCCGCTCCGCTCCCCCACTCTCCGCCGCGTCCGATGACGCGGCCACCGACACCCGCATCGCCTGAAGGAACCTAGATCATGGCAGACAAGAAGGACGACGACGCAGCACCGCCCGCCAAGAAGAAGGGCGGGCTCGTGAAGATGCTCGTGATGGTCGTCGGCCTGCTCGTCCTGGTGGGCGGCGGAGTCGGCGCGGGGCTGTACGCGGCGTCGAGCGGCCTGATCGGCGGCGGCCACAAGAAGAAGGTCGACGACGGCCCCCAGCTTGTTCCCAAGAGCCAGCAGAAGGCGCCGGCAGCCGCGGAAGGCGGCGGCTCGTCTGAAGGCGAGGCGAAGGTGACCGGCGGCAAGGAGACGCCCGAGGGCGAGGGCGGCGACCGGTTCGCCTCCAACTATTACCCGCTCGACAAGGATTTCACCGCCAACCTGCAGGACTCCGCGCACTTCATCCAGGTCGGCCTCGCCATCTCGACGCCCTATGACGAGAAGGAGATCGCGCGGATCAAGACCAACGAGATCGCGATCCGCTCCGCCGTGCTCATGGCGCTGGGCGACACCACCGAGGATCAGGTGTTCACCAGCCAGGGCAAGCGCCAGCTCCAGGCGCGGCTGACGAAGGCGATCAACGACACCCTGTCGCAAAAGGAGGGATTCGGCGGCGTCGGTAACGTCTACTTTACCAATTTTGTTGTTCAGTGAGGCATGGTTAACGCCTCCCCTCCCGGCTCCGCCGCCGCCCCCGATCCCGAGCGTCGCCAGCGGCAACGCTCCGCGGGTGCGTCGCGGTCGGGCAAGGGCGCGGATGGCGGCGCAGCACACGCCGCCGCGCTGAGCGCGAACCGCAATCCGCTCGGCGATCTCCACACGCTCCAGCATCTGTCGGCCCGGCTCGCCCGCAGCTTGCGCGGCGTGTTCGAGCCGTTGCTGCGCCGGGAAGTGCGGATCTGGGCCGAGCCGCTGAGCATGGGCCGGTTCGCCGATTATCGCGCCGAGCGGCCGGACGGGCTGACCGCCTGGCTGCCGATGACGATGACGCCAATCGGGAGCGATCCGTCGGGCCAGGCGATGGTCGTGCTCGACGGACGGTTCCTGCTCGAGCTGCTCGACCTGTTCTTCGGTGGTAACGGCGCCGCGCCGCACGAGCTGCCCGCCGAGCTGTCGCCGGCCGCCGAAGCGCTGGTGGCCCGGGTCGGCATGATGCTCGCGGCCCCGCTCGCGGCGGCGTGGGACCCGGTGGGCCGCGTGTCGTTCGCGCCCGGCCGGATCGAGCCCAACCCGGCGCTGGTCGCCGGCTTCGATGGCGAGGACGCGGCGGTCGTCACCCGCTTCGGCATCGCCCCCGTCGACGGCCGCGCGACCACGCTCGACATCGTCTATCCGGTCGCGGCGCTGAAGCCCTTCGCGCCCTCGCTCACCGGCAAGGTGGCGCGCGCCGCCGCCGCGCCCGATCCCGCCTGGCGCTCCGGCCTCACCCGCGCCGCGATGACGGTACGCTTCCCGGTCCGCTCGGTGCTCGCCGAGCCCGTCGTGTCGCTCGCGCGGCTGATGGAGCTGAAGGCGGGCGACGTCATCCCGATCAGCTTCGGACCCGAAGTGCCGGTGATGGTCGGCGGCGACCGGTTCGGCGCCGGCACCGTCGGCACGTCCAACGGCCGCGCCGCCGTCAAACTCACCAGCCTTGCCCGCTCTCCGGAGGATTACGCATGAACGACATGACCGGGGGCTTTCCAGTGGACGCCGCACTCGCCGCCAATTTCCGGCTGCTGCAGGACGTCGACGTCAAGCTGACCGTCGAGATCGGCTCCACCTCGCTGTCGCTGCGCGAGCTGCTCGCGCTCGGCGAGGCGAGCGTGATCGAGCTCGACCGCCAGGCCAACGAGCTGCTCGACGTGTTCGTCAACGGCACGCTGATCGGCCGCGGCGAGGTGGTGACGGTCGGCGAGCGGTTCGGCGTCAGGATGACCGAGCTCGTCTCCCCCGACAAAGCCGTGCTTGCGCGCGCCTGAGGACCGACAGCCATGATGTGGTCCTATATCCTGAAGCTCGCCGTGCTGCTGCCGCTGGTCTGCGGGCTGATGGTTGGGTGCCTGTACCTGTGGCGCCGGCTGGAGGCGCGGATGCCGGGCAAGCCCGCCACGCGGCTGCTGAAGGTCACCGAGACGATGATGATCTCGCCCGGCCTGCGGCTCGCGGTGCTGGAGTTCGAGGGACGGCGCCTGCTGGTGTCGGTCGGTCGCGGCGGCGTCGCGCTTGTCGACCGGTCGCCGACCGTGGCGGCGGTGGCGGAGCGCCCGGCGCTTGATCGATCCTCGTTTGATCGGGCGCTGGACGGCCGCCTACGCGACGGGGCCCTCAAGTGAGCTTCCCGCAGGAGCATTTCACCGTCACGCGGCGGCCGCAGGGCGCGGGTCCTGCCCTGTTCGTCGAGCGGGCGCCGGTCCGCACGCTTCCCTGGGCTCGGATCGCGCTGGCTGTCGCCGCACTGGTGCTGATGCTGGCGATCGCGCTGCCGGCGATGGCACAGGCAACCCCGACGGCCGCGGCTGCTCCCGGTGTTGGGGATGCCGTCGACAAGGCGCTCGGCCAGCTCGGCGGTGCGCAATCGGGCGCGACCGGCCAGGCCGCCCCGTTGTCGCTGTCGTTGCAGGTCCTCATCATCATGGGGCTGCTGACGATCCTGCCGGGCATCCTGCTGATGATGACCAGCTTCACGCGGATCATCATCGTGCTGTCGGTGCTGCGCCAGGCGATGGGGCTGCAGCAGACGCCGCCAAACCAGGTGCTGATCGGCCTGGCGCTGTTCCTCAGCTTCTTCGTGATGGCGCCGACGATCAACCAGATCAACACGACCGCGATCCAGCCCTATGCCGCCGGCAAGCTCGCCGGCACGCAGATGATCGAGACGGCGGGCGAGCCGCTGCACGCCTTCATGGCCAAGCAGACGCGGGTGAAGGACCTGAGCCTGTTCGCCGGCCTCGCCAAGTCGGGGCCGTACCGCAGCCAGGTCGACGTGCCTTTCGCCGTCCTCCTCCCCGCCTTCGTCACCAGCGAGCTCAAGACCGCGTTCCAGATCGGCTTCCTGATCTTCCTGCCCTTCATCGTCATCGACCTGGTGGTCGCCACCGTCCTCACCAGTCTGGGCATGATGATGATGAGCCCGACGATCATCTCGATGCCGTTCAAGCTGCTGCTGTTCGTGCTGGTGGACGGCTGGGCGCTGACGATGGGCAGCCTGGCTAATTCTTTTGCGAGCTGAGCGCTCGTAGGCGGTGCCGGCCCGCTCCCCCTCCCGACCGCCCACACGGTATCCTGATGGGCGGTCGGGAGGGGGAGCGGGCCGGCACCGCATACCGAAGGTCGAAAATGGACTCCGATTACTTCCTCACCGTGGCCGACCAGACGATGTGGGTGCTCGCGCTCGCGGCGGCGCCGATCCTGATCCCGGCGCTGCTGTCCGGGCTGATCCTGGGCATGGTGCAGGCCGCGACCTCGATCAACGAGGCGAGCCTGTCGTTCGTGCCCAAGCTGATCGTCGTCGCGGTGTCGATCATGATCTTTGGCGGGCTGATCCTGGGCCTGCTGAGCGACTTCACGATCGACATCTTCAACCGTATTCCGGACCTCGTCAAATGAGGCGCTACCTTCTCCCTCTCCCGATGGGAGAGGGAAGGGGCCCGCTGCCGAAGGCAGTGGGAAGGGTGAGGGCGACGATCGCCCAACATATCGTCGCCCTCACCCTTCCGGCGCTTCGCGCCTCCCTCCCTCTCCCACCGGGAGAGGGATGACGTGTTGGGCTTCGGCCTTTCCATCGAGCCGCAGCTCTGGGCGCTGCTGTTCGTGATGGTGCGCGTCGGCGCGGCGTTCATCACAGCGCCGGTGTTCGGGGCGGTGGGCATCCCGCTGCCGGTGCGCGTCAGCCTGGCGGGCGCGATCGGGGTGCTGGTGCTCGCCGCGCATCCGGTGGTGCCGCCGCATGACATCTTCGCCGTCTCGACGGTACTGTCGGTCGCGGCCGAGGCGCTGGTCGGGCTGGCGATCGGCTTCGTGCTCCAGATCGCGTTCGCCGCGCCGATGGTGGCGGCCGAGGTGATCTCGACGTCGATGGGGCTCGGCTTCGCCTCGTCGATCGATCCGCAGCACGGCGTGTCGACGCCGGCGCTCGGGCAGTTCTTCTCGGTGCTGCTGACATTGCTGTTCCTGTCGGTCGACGGCCATCTGGTGCTCGTCGACATGATCGTGCGGAGCTACACCGCGCTGCCGCCGGGCGCGGCGTGGATGACGGCGGGGCAGTTGAAGGGCATCGCGCTGTTCGGCGGCTATGCGTTCCTGGGCGGGCTGCTGCTGGCGCTGCCGGTCGGTTTCCTGCTGTTCTGCCTCAACATGGTGATGGGGATGATGGCGCGCGCCGCGCCTGCGCTCAACCTGTTCGCGGTCGGCCTGCCCGCCAGCCTCGCGATGGGCGTCGTCGCGCTGGCCTTGGCCTTCCCGGTCATGGGCGACTTCATGCTGGTGATCGTGCGCGAAGGCCTCACCGCCACCCAGAAGCTGGTGCTCGGCGCATGAACAGCGAATCCGGCGGCGATCGCACCGAAGCCGCAACCCCCAAACGCAGGCGCGAGGCCGCCGAGCAGGGCGATGTCCTGCAGAGCCGCGAGTTCGCGACCGCGCTGGTGATCCTGGCGGGGGCCGGCTGGATGGTGATGTTCGGCGGGTCGCTGGTCGCGGGATGCAAGGCGCTGATGGCAGCGAGCTTCAGCTTCGGCCACGCGGACGTCGAGGATTTCTCGCCCTGGCGCCCGCTGCAGCAGGCCGGCTGGCACCTGCTGCCGTCGCTGTTCATGCTATTCGCGGTCACGGTGCTGGCCGCCATCGTAGGGCGCGCGGGCCTGGGCTCGCTGTCGTTCAACGGCTCGCTGCTCGCGCCCAAGGCCTCGCGGATCAATCCCGGCGCCGGGTTGAAGCGCGTGTTCGGCAGCAACGGCTGGATCGAACTCGGCAAGGCGCTGCTCAAGGTCGCGCTGCTCGGCAGCATCGGCGCGTACATGCTGTGGAAAACGCGCCACGCGACGCTGGGGCTCGCCTCCACCGACCTCGGCGCCGCGGTCGGGCAGCTCGGCGACACGTTCATCGCCGTCCTGATGGCGATGGCGGCGGGGCTGGCCGGGATCGCGCTGCTCGACGTGCCGGTCGCGCTGTTCCGGCTGATCGCCAAGCTGCGCATGACCAAGCAGCAGGTGCGCGACGAGCATAAGGAGACGGAAGGCTCGCCCGAGGCCAAGCAGCACCTGCGGCAGAAGCAGCGCGAGATGGCGCGGCGCGACGTGCGCAAGGCGGTGACTGGCGCGCATGTGGTGCTGACCAACCCGACGCATTTCGCGGTCGCGCTGCGATATGATCGCGGGTCGGACCAGGTGCCGGTGGTGGTCGCGCGCGGACGCGGCGCGACGGCGCTCGCGATCCGCGACGTGGCGGGTGAAGCGCACGTGCCCGTGCTCGAATATCCCCAGCTCGCCCGCGCCGTCTATTACACCAGCCGCGAGGGGCAGGAGGTGCGCGACGACCTGTATGTCGCCATCGCCGCGGTGCTGGCGTTCGTGTTCAGCCTCAACGCGCGTGCGGGTGGCGGCGGCGGCGGGTACCCGCCCGCCCCGCCGCGCGTCGACGTGCCGCCCGGCGCGCGGTTCGACGAACATGGCGCGAAACAGGGCTAAAGCCGTCGTCCTCGCGGCCGTTTACGCAACCGAGCGCGAGGAAATGCGATGACGACCACGACGGCCACCTCGACCACGACCGGCGCGATCCAGACCGCGACGCAGCAGTTGCTGACGTCGCTCGGCACCGGATCGGGCGTCGACACCTCCACGCTCGTCACCAGCCTCGTTTCCGCGGAGTTCGCCGCCAAGACGGACGCGCTGACCAGCAAGGCCTCCACGCTTACCACCCAGATTTCCGGCATCGCGACGCTCAAGAGCACGGTGACCGGCTTCGCCTCCGCGCTCGACGGGCTCGTGTCGGGCGGCACGCTGGTGACGCAGCCGGCGAGTTCAAACACGTCGGTCCTCACCGCGACCGCACTGCCGGGCGCGAAGCTCGCGAACCTGTCGAGTTCGATCACCGTCAGCCAGCTCGCGGGCGCGCAGGCGGCGCGGACCACGACGCCGGTCGCCAGCCGCAGCGCCACGATCGGATCGGGCACCTTCACCCTCACCATGGGCACCGCGACCTATGCGGCCGACGGCGGCAGCATGACCGGCTTCACCGCGGGCAGCACCACGCCGGTGACGATCGACGTGACGGACGCCAGCCTCGACGGCATCGCCGCGGCGATCAACGCCAAGGGGGCGGGCGTCACCGCCAGCGTCGTCACCGACGCGAGCGGCGCCGCCTATCTGTCGCTGAAGGGCCAGACCGGCGCGGCGCAGGCGTTCACGCTCGGGGCCACCAGCGACCCGTCCGGCAACCTCGCCCAGTTCGACGTCGGGCCGGGCGCGACGGGCACCGCGATCTCCGCCAGCGCGCAGAACGCCAAGCTGACGGTCGACGGCGTCGCCGTGGAGCGCACGAGCAACACGGTGAGCGACCTCGTCACCGGCGTGAAGCTGCAGCTCGCCGCCACGTCGGCCACGCCCGTCTCGCTGACGAGCACGTCGCCGACGTCCGCGCTGTCGTCGGCCGTCAGCGACTTCGTCGACACCTACAACCAGGTGCTGGCCGCCGTTCAGGCGCAGACCGACCCCAAGACCGGCGCGCTCGCGCGCGATCCCGCCGCGACGAGCCTGTTGCGCTCACTCAAGGCGTTGACGTCCCAGGTGCTGCTGACCGGCGGCAACGTCGAGACCAACGGCCCGACGCGGCTGTCCGAACTCGGCGTCGGCACCAACAAGGACGGCACGCTGAGCGTCAACACGACGACGCTCAACCGCCAGCTCGCCAATTTCCCGGCGTCGGTGGAGGCGATGTTCTCATCCGCCAATTCGACGGGCATCGGCGCGACGCTCGACGCCTTGTCGACGAATGCGATCAGCACGGTGACCGGGCTCGGCGCCTCCACTGCCACCTATACCGCCGCGCAGTCGACCGTGTCCGATCAGCAGACCGCGCTGACCACCGCTGAATCGACCGAGACGACGCGGCTGACGCAACTTTATTCGGCGATGAACAGCAAGGTCGCCGCCTACAAGTCGACGCAGACCTTCCTCACTAATCAGGTCGCGGCCTGGAACAAGTCGAGCTGAGATGTACGCCACCGCACTCCTCCGCGATCCCGCCGCCATGTACCGCCAGGTCGACGTGGCGGGCCGCACCGCGCACGCCGACGGGCCGGCGCTGGTGCAGCTGCTGTACGAGGAGCTGGGTTCGGCACTGCGCGCGGCGGCCTGGGCGACCGAGCAGGGCCGGCACGCCATCCGGTCCGAGCGGGTGACGCGCGCCACCGCGATCCTGTTCGCGCTGGAGGCGGGGCTGGATCACGACAAGGGCGGCGACGTGTCCGCCACGCTGGCACGGCTCTATGCGGGCGCGCGGCGGCAGGTGGTGGACGCGAGCATCGGCAGCGACCCTGCGCCGTTCCGCGAGGTCGCCGACACGCTGGACGAGATCGCCGCCGCCTGGCGGACGGCGCGGGCGGGCTGACGAGCTACGATCCACCGGTCCCATTCCCGCTCATGCTGAGCTTGTCGAAGCCTGTCCTGAGCGACGCCGCAGGCGGCGTCGAAGGGCACTGTCCTTCGTCCAAGCGCGACGGTCAGAGAAAGGCAGTGCTTCGACAAGCTCAGCATGAACGGTGATTGTGATACGACGTTACCTCACCCCCGCCCCAGCCAGTGCCGCCGGACGAAATAGATCGTGATCCCCGCCGCGATCAGCACGCACGCGGCCATGATCGCGTCGAACGACCAGGGCTGGTCGGCATAGGGCAGCGTTTTCACGTTCATCCCGTACAGCCCGGTGATGAAGGTGAGCGGCAGGAACACCATCGCCACGATCGCGATGATGAGGCTGCGCGAATCGAGCTGTTCGGCGCGTAGGTCGGTCAGCGCCTCGTGCATCAGCGCGGAGCGTTCGCGGATGCTCTCCAGCTCCTCGACCATCCGCGCGGCGCGATCGGCGGCGGCGGACAGCTTCAGCCGGTCGTCGGCCTGCAGCCAGTCGCCCGGCAGCGCGGCGAGCCGCTCCAGCGCCGCGCGCTGGGGCGCGAGGAAGCGGCGGTAGCCGATCGCGGCGACGCGCACGCGGGTGACGGTGCGGCGCAGCTCGAACACCCGGTCCGCGTCCAGCGCCTGCTCGCACACGTCGAGCTGGTCGCCGAGATCGGCCACTTGGGGATCGAGGTCCTCGGTGATCGCGGCGGCGAAGGCGGCGATCAGGTCTCCGGGGTCGCGCACCTCGCCCTTGCCGACCGCGGTCTCCACCGCGCCGATCGCGATCATGGATTTGCGCGTCACCGAATAGACGTGGCCCTTCTCCGCCCAGATGCGGACGGAGGCGAGCAAGTCCGATGTCGCCAGCTCCTCGTCCGACCGGCCGCGCAGGTTGAGGAGCGCTCCGTGCCCGAACTGCTCGCACCGCGGCCGCGTCTCGGTGGCGGTGAGCGCGTCGACGATGTAGCGGTCGAGCCCCGCCCGCTCGGTGAGCCAGGTCTGCGCGCGCTCGTCGTTGGTGGTGAGGTGGACCCAAGTCACGTCGGGGGCGCGCTCCGGCGTCTCGCCGAGCGCATCCTTGATGTCGACGCGCTCGCCTTGGCCGTCGCTGATCCGGTAGCCGAAGCCGCTCACGGGACCATCTCCACCCAGACGGACAGTCCGGGTTCCAGATCGACGGGCCGTTGGGGCATCACGATACGGGGCGCATCGGCGCGGGCGCGATCGAGGATCGCCGACGGCACGTCGGGCATGTGGACGACGCGATCGGCATTGGCGAGCCGACGCGCCTGGCGCAGCGTGAGGTCGTCCGGATCGGGTGATGCAAGCCGGATCACCAGCAGCTCGCTATTGGTCCGGCGTCGAAGATCGCCGGCGGCCAGCCAGGACCGGACATCGGGGTCGGGGCCAAGCGGATCGAGATCGCCGCCGGGGCGAAGCGCCGCGCTCAAGGCCCGCCGGCGCTCACCGCCGTCGGGCCACGCTTCCCGCAGGAGCGGCCGCGCCGCGAACAGGTCATCGGCTAACGCGCCGAGACCGGCCGGCAACAGTCCCTCCAATCGCTGGCGCAACGCGGCCGCCAGCCCCGCCGACACGCCGCCGGTACCGATCGCGACCAGCACCGGATCGCGGTCGACGATCGCGGGCAGGGTGAAGTCGCACAGCGCGGGGCGATCGACCGCGTTGACCAGCAGACCGCGCGCACGCAGCGCCGCGACGGCGGCGACCTCCTCACCCTTGTCCTCCAGCGCGACGATCGCCAGCCGCGCGTCCGGGTGATCCGCTACCACCTGCGCGCCCGAACGCTCCAGCAACCGCCGCTTGGCGTCCGCCGCCTCGCCGTCGCCGAGCAGGATCACGGGGCGATCCCGCAGGCGGACGAGCAGGGGGAGGCTATGCCAGGTCACTTGATCCTCCCCGAGCTTGCTCGGGGAGGGGGACCGCCGCCGAAGGTGGTGGTGGAGGGGCCGGCGTAGCCGGTGGGCTGCGACCACCGCCCCTCCACCATCCGCCCGAAGTAGGCAAATGGTCCCCCTCCCCGAGCAAGCTCGGGGAGGATCAAGAGGGAACTCACAACCATGCCGGCACCCGCTCCGCCGCGATCAGCGCTTCGGGCAGCACCCGGTCCGCCACCACGGCATAGCGGTCGCCGTCCACCAGCACCTCGGGCACCAGCGCGCGGCTGTTGTAGGTTGAGGCCATCGTCGCGCCGTATGCGCCCGCGGTGCGGAACACCGCCAGGTCACCCGACGCCACACGGTCGATGTCCCGCCCCATCGCGAACGTGTCGCCGCTCTCGCACACCGGCCCGGCGATGTTGGCGACGAACCGCTCGCCCGACGGGCGCACCGCCACGAAATCATGCCACGCGTCGTACAGCGCCGGCCGCGCGAGGTCGTTCATCGCCGCGTCGACGATCACATAGGGATGCACCCCATCCTGGTCCTTCGGGCCCGGCTTCACCCAGATCACCTGCGTCAACAACACGCCCGCATTGCCCGCGATCACGCGGCCCGGCTCGAACATCAGCCGCACGTCCCAGCCGGCCGTGACGCGGGCGACCATCGCGCCAAGCTCGGCGGGGCTCGGGAACACCTCGCCCGCGCGATACGGCACGCCGAGGCCGCCGCCGAGGTCGACATGGCTTATGATATGGCCGCCGGCGCGTAGCTCGGCGACCAGCTCGCCGACGCGCACATAGGCTGCCTCCAGCGGTGCGAGGTCCGAGAGCTGGCTGCCGATGTGGACGGCGACCCCGCGCAGCGACAGCCCCGGCCGCCGCCCCAGCCGGTCGAAGATGCCGGCCGCCTGATCGATCGCGACGCCGAACTTGTTCTGCTTGCGCCCGGTCGAGATCTTGGCGTGGGTGCCCGCGTCCACGTCCGGATTGACGCGCAGCACCGCCGGCGCGGTGAGGCCACGGGCGTGCGCAAGATCGGCGAGCACCTCGCCTTCCTCCTCCAGCTCCAGGTTGAACTGTCCGACCCCGGCCTCGAGCGCATCCGCCAGCTCGCCCCTCGTCTTGCCGACGCCCGAAAAGACGATGCTGCTCGCCGGCATCCCCGCCGCCAGCGCACGCTTCATCTCGCCGCCCGAGACGACGTCGGCGCCATAGCCCTCGTTCGCCAGCAGCCGCAGCACGGCGAGATTGGGGTTCGCCTTGATCGCATAGGCGAGGTGGACGTCGGGCAGACCCGCCATACCGTCGCGGAACACGCGCGCATGACGGCGGAAGGTCGCGGCAGAATAGACGTAGGCGGGCGTGCCGACTTCCGCCGCGATCCGCGCCAGCGGCACGTCTTCGCACCACAAGGCGCCGTCGCGATAGTCGAAATGGTCCATCAACATCCTGTTCTTGAAGGCGGCACCGGCCCGCTTCCTCACCCGGCCACCCATCCGGGATACGCTGTGGGAGGCCGGGTGGGGGAGCGGGCCGGTGCCGCCTTGGTTCAGCTAGGCTGAACCGCCTGTCAATTCGTGTTGCCGGGCGGCAGGTTGAACTCGTCGGTGCGGCGGGTCTCGGAATTGGTCAGCAATTCGTCGCTCCGCTGCGGGCGCTGCTGGGTGGTGGGGGTCAGCAGCTTGGCCAGCGTCGGCGTCGCGCGCGCGCCGCGCGGGGCGACGGGCAGCGCCTTGCCCGGCGCAGGCTTCAGCTCCGCCGCCGACCCGCATCCGGCGAGGACCAGCAGGGCGCCGAGCGTCAGGATCGTCCTCATGCCGTCGCTCCCCGCCCCATGTCTTCCCGCGCCGCCGCGATCGCGGCGCGCACGTTGGCGGGCGCGGTGCCGCCGAAGCTCGTGCGGCTCGCCACCGACGCGTCGATCGAGAGCACGTCATACACCCGCGCGTCGATCCGCGCATCGATAGCCTTCAGCACGGGGAGCGGCAATTCGTGCAGCCCCTCGCCGCGCTCCTCCGCCGCCTTCACAGCGCGGCCCGTCACGTGATGCGCCTCGCGGAACGGCAGCCCCGCCTCGCGCACCAGCCAGTCGGCGAGATCGGTCGCGGTGGAGAAGCCCGCCTCCGCTACCTGCCGCATCCGCGCCGTACGGAACGTCGCGCTCGCGACCATGCCCGTCATCGCCGCGATGCTCAGCGCCAGCAGGTCGTGGCACTCGAAGACCGGCGGCTTGTCGTCCTGCATGTCCTTCGAATAGGCCAACGGGAGCCCCTTCATCGTCACCGTCAGGCTGACGAGGCAGCCGGCGATCCGCCCGGCATGGCCGCGCACCAGCTCGGCGGCGTCCGGGTTGCGCTTCTGCGGCATGATCGAGCTGCCGGTCGACCATTGGTCGGACAACGCGACGAAGCCGAACGGCTGCGACGCCCACAGCACGAACTCCTCCGCCAGCCGCGACAGGTGCAGCGAGCAGCCGCTGGCGGCGGCAAGGTAATCCAGCGCGAAGTCGCGATCGCTGACCGAGTCGAGCGAGTTGCGCGTCGGCCGGTCGAAGCCGAGCGCGCGCGCCGTCGCCGCGCGGTCGATCGGAAAGCCCGTGCCGGCAAGCGCGGCGGCGCCGAGCGGGCACTCGTTCATGCGCGCGCGCGCGTCGGCGAAGCGGCTGCGGTCGCGGCGCGTCATCTCGTGATAGGCCATCAGATGATGGCCGAGCGTGACGGGTTGCGCGGATTGGAGGTGGGTGAAGCCGGGCATAACGCTGTCGGCATGTTCCTCCGCGCGGGTCAGCAGCGCGTCCTGCAGGCTCGCCAGCGCCGCGTCCGTCTGATCGATCGCGTCGCGCACCCACAGGCGGAAGTCGGTCGCGACCTGGTCGTTGCGGCTGCGCGCGGTGTGGAGGCGGCCGGCCGTGGCCCCGATCGCGTCAGCGAGCCGCGACTCGGTCAGCATGTGGATGTCCTCGAGCGCGAGGTCGTCCGGCACGCCGTCCGCGGCATAGCCCGCCGCGATCTGATCGAGCCCGCCCAAGATCGCTTCCGCATCGGCGCCCGACACGATCCCGGCCGCGCCCAGCATCGCGACATGCGCCTTCGAGCCCGCCACGTCCTGCCGCCACATCCGCTTGTCGAAGGGCAGGCTCGCGTTTATCTCGCGCATCACCGCCGCGGGCCCCTCCGCGAAGCGACCGCCCCACATGCTGTTGGAGCCCTTCATGCCGCTATCGTCGCGCCCGCTGATCGCCTGTCTCCTGCTCGGCACGCTCCCGCTCGCCGCCGGCTGCGATAGGAAATCGCCGGAGCCCGCACAAGCGAACGAACAGGCGGCCGCCAGCACGGCGACGAGCCCGGACGAGGCGACCGGGCCCGCCGCGCCGGCGACCGCGCCCGCCGGCGGCCTCGACCGCAGCCACGCCGGCCAGCCCGCGCCCGCCGCCGCTTTCCAGACGCTCGACGGAAAGCCGCAGACGCTCGCCGGCTTTAGGGGCAAGCCGCTGCTCCTCAACCTGTGGGCGACCTGGTGCGCGCCGTGCGTGAAGGAGATGCCGACGCTCGACGCACTCGCCACGCGCGAGGCGGGGAAGCTGACCGTCCTGCCGGTCAGCCAGGACATGGACGGTGCCGCGAAGGTGACGCCGTTCCTGGCGAAGGAACAGCTCAAGATGCTGAAACCCGCGCTCGACCCCAAGATGGGCCTCAGCCTGGCGTATCAGGCCAACCTGCCGACGAGCATCCTTTACGGCTCGGACGGCAAGGAGGTGTGGCGCTACACCGGCGATCTGGACTGGGCGGGCGTCAAGGCCAAGGCGATGCTGGCGGAAGGGAAATAGTCGGGCCTACTCCGCTCTTCTTCCGTTCACCCTGAGCTTGTCGAAGGGCTGCCTTCTTTTCTTTTAGCAAAGAAGGACAGTGCTTCGACGAGCTCAGCATGAACGGTTTGTGGGTGACGGTGCAGCGTTCACTCCCCCACCAGATGCAGCGCGAGCTCGCGCCGGTGCGGTCGCCTCCGGTGCTCGAACAGGTACAGCCCCTGCCACGTCCCCAGCACCAGCCGCCTGCCCGCCAGCGGGATCGACAGGCTGACCTGCGTCAGCGCGGTGCGCAGGTGCGCGGGCATGTCGTCCGGCCCCTCGTCATCATGTTCGTAGTCGCGGCTCTCGGGCGCCAACCGGGCGAAATAGGCCTCGATATCGCGCCGCACCGCCGGCGCGGCGTTCTCCTGGATCAGCAGCGAGGCCGACGTATGGCGGCAGAACACCGTCAGCAGCCCGGTGACGATGCCCTGGCCCGATACCCAGCCCGCCACCTCGCGGGTCACCTCGATCAGCCCGGGCCGAGTATCGAAGTGCAGCGCACCGCTCGCCTGCCTCACGCCGCCATTCCTCGGCCATCCTTCAACTGGTCGGCGTCACCACGATCGGCTCGGCCGTATAGGCGGTGAACGCATGACCCTTGCGGAAGCGTGCACTGGTGCCCGTCACCGCCGCCGCGAACGGCCCGAACAGCAGCAGCGTGCCAAGGGTCGCGGCCCCGTTGCCCTTGCCTGCCTGACGGCTGCCGCCGGTCAGCGTCACGACCCGGCCGTTAAGATCGAGCGAGCGCATCTCGACCTCCATCTTGCCCGACTTGCCGAGCGTGCCCTTGCCGCTGCGCGTCTTCACCGCGCCGATCGCATGCGTGCCGCGCGGGATCACCACGACGCTTCCTTCCATGACGTCGCGCGTGACCGACAGCGCGAACGTGTCGCCGACCTTCGCCTTGTTGGACGCGAGTTCCGCGTCGATCACCAGCGGGACGGCGGTCTTGACGGGCAGGACGAGATTGCCGGCGGCGTCACGCTGCTCGGCCACCATCACCGGTGCCGTCGCGGCAACCGCAGGTTGCGCCGGGGCCCGCGCCGACGCCGTGGCGGGCGGAGCGCCTGCCTCGGCGCATCCCGCCAGGGTGCTCAGCATCGCAAGGGCCGCGATCGGGGTCGTACGTGGGCAAGGTCGCATCGCTAGTCTCCGTCCGTTGAGCCAACCGGATGATGCGCCGCACCTTGCGGGATGATGAGGAGATATGGTGCGGCGCAGCGTTAACCTTGATATGGGTTACGCTCAGCGGCCCGTCCAGTTCCCTGGTCGCTTCTCGACGAAGGCGGCCATGCCTTCTTTTTGGTCCTGCGTCCCGAACAGGCCGTGGAACAGCCGTCGCTCGAACCGCACGCCCTGCGCCAGCCCGGTCTCGAAGGCGGCGTCGACCATCTCCTTGTTGGCGAGCGTCGCGAGCGGGGCCATGCCGGCGATGGCGGCGGCCACCGACAGCGCCTCGTCCAGCAGCGCGTCGGCGGCGATCACGCGGCTGACGAGGCCGGCGCGCTCGGCTTCCGCGGCGTCCATCATCCGGCCGGTAAGGCACATCTCCATCGCTTTCGCCTTGCCGACGGCGCGCGCCAGCCGCTGCGATCCGCCCATGCCGGGGGAGACGCCGAGCTTGATCTCGGGCTGGCCGAACTTCGCGGTATCGGCCGCCAGGATGAAGTCGCACATCATCGCCAGCTCGCACCCGCCGCCCAGCGCATAGCCCGCCACCGCCGCGACGATCGGCTTGCGGGTGCGCGCGAACGCGTCCCAGCCGGCGAAGAAGTCGTGGCCGTACATGTCGGCGAAGCCCTGCGCCTGCATCTCCTTGATGTCCGCGCCGGCGGCGAACGCCTTGGGCGATCCGGTGACGACCATGCAGCGCTGCGCAGGATCGGCGTCGTAGGCCCGCGATACGTCGAGCAGCTCGGCGAGCAACCGGCTGTTGAGCGCGTTGAGCGCCTGCGGGCGGTTGAGCGTGACCAATGTCACCGCGTCCCGCCGCTCGATCAGGAGCGTCTCGTACTCAATTTGCTCTTTGGCCATCGTGTCAGTCCTTCAGCAGGTCGCGGCCGACGATCATCCGCATCACCTGGTTGGTGCCCTCCAGGATCGAATGGACGCGCAGATCGCGCCAGAAGCGTTCGATCGGATAATCCATCAGATAGCCATAGCCGCCGTGGAGCTGCAGCGCGCGATCCACCACCGAGGAGCCGGTGTCGGTCGACAGCCGCTTGGCCATCGCGGCGAACCGCGTCGCGTCGGGCGCCTTGGCGGTCACCTTGCCCGCGGCGAGGTACAGCAGCGCACGTGCCGCCTCCAGATCGGTCGCCATGTCGGCGAGCATGAACTGCGTGTTCTGGAAATCGGCGATCGCCTGGCCGAACTGGCGGCGATCCTTGGTGTAGCGGATCGCCTCGTCGAGGCAGCGTTGCGCGCCGCCCAGCGAACAGGCGCCGATGTTGAGCCGCCCGCCGTCGAGGCCCGACATGGCGATGCGGAAGCCCTGCCCCTCCTCGCCGATCAAATTGCCGGCCGGCACGCGCACATCGTCCAGTATCACCTGCGCGGTCGGCTGCGAATGCCAGCCGAGCTTGCGCTCGGGAACGCCGAACGACAGCCCGGGCATGTCGTGCTCCACCACGAAGGCGCTGATGCCCTTCGATCCTTCCGATCCCGTGCGCGCCATGACGACGTACACGTCGTTGGCGCCGCCGCCCGAGATGAACTGCTTGGTGCCGGTCAGCCGGTAGTCGCCGCCATCGCGCACCGCGCTGGTCTTCAGCGCCGCCGCGTCGGAGCCCGAGCCGGGCTCGGTCAGGCAATAGGAGGCGATCGCGTCCATGGTCACCATGCGCGGAAGGTACTGCGCCTTCAGCGCCGCCGAGCCGAACCGGTCGATCATCCACGATGCCATGTTGTGGATCGAGATGAACGCGCTGGTGGAGGGACAGCCGTACGCCATCGCCTCCATGATGAGCGCCGCCTCCAGCCGGCCGAGCGCGATCCCGCCGCTCTCCTCCGAGACATAGATCGCCGCGAAGCCCAGCGCGGCGGCCTCGCGGATCGTGTCCTTGGGGAAGATGTGCTTCGCGTCCCACTCGGCGGCGAACGGCGTGATGCGATCGGCGGTGAAGCGGCGCGCGAGCTCCTGAACCTCGCGCTGGTCGCCCGTAAGGTCAAACTGGGGGGTGAGGTCAAACTGGGCGGTCATTGCGTCGTGCCTTGGGTTCGGGTGCTCGTCTTCGGCTCGATGCCCTTCGCCGCCTTACCATAATCGCCGGTACCATTGTCCGGCACGCGAAAGCTGCCGGCGTGCGCGCCGCGCGCGTCGGTCAGGTTGCCGGTCAGCGGCGGCGGCGTGTCGGAGCCGCAGGCGGCGAGCGGCGCAACGAGCAGGACGGCGGCGGCGAAGGGGGACAGGCGCATGGCGGCTATCCCATCGTCGGGATGACGAACGCGTCGGACACGCGCGCCGCCGCGCCGTCCTCGCTCCCGTGCGACAGGGCGGCGTCACCATCCGGCCAGCGCTGCGTGATCGTCTTCACCCGCGTCCAGAAGCGGACGCCGTCCATGCCGTGCTGGTTGTGGTCGCCGAAGCCCGATCGCTTCCAGCCGCCGAACGAGTGGTACGCCACCGGCACCGGGATCGGCACGTTGATGCCGACCATGCCGACGTTGACGCGCGCGGCGAACTCGCGCGCGGCGTGGCCGTTGCGGGTGAAGATCGCGACGCCGTTGCCGTACTGATGCTCGCTCGGCAGCCGCACCGCGGTCTCGAAATCGGGTGCGCGGACGATCTGGAGGACGGGCCCGAAGATCTCCTCGCGATAGCTTTCCATCGCCGACGTCACGCGATCGAACAGGCTGGGGCCGATGAAGAAGCCCTGCTCGTGCCCCTGGAGGCTGAAGCCGCGGCCGTCGACCACCAGCTCGGCGCCCTCGTCGACGCCCTTCTGGATCCAGCCCTCGACGCGCGCCTTGTGCGCCGCGTTCACCACCGGGCCGTATTGCGCTTGCCTGTCGGTCGAGACGCCCACACGGAGTGCATGGATCGCGGGGATCAGCTTCTCGCGTAGCGCGTCCGCCGTCCGGTCGCCTACCGGCACCACGACCGGCAGCGCCATGCACCGCTCGCCCGCCGATCCGAACGCGGCACCCGCTAGGTCCTCCACCACCTGGTCGAGGTCGGCGTCCGGCATGACGATGCCGTGGTTCTTGGCGCCGCCCATCGCCTGCACGCGCTTGCCGGCCGCGACGCCGCGCGAATAGACGTAGTGCGCGATGTCGGACGAGCCGACGAAGCTGACCGCGCCGATCGCGGGATGGTCGAGGATCGCGTCCACCATCTGCTTGTCGCCATGGACCACCTGAAGGATGCCGTCCGGCAGTCCCGCCTCACGGAACAGCTCGGCCAGCCGCACCGGCACGCTCGGATCGCGCTCCGACGGTTTCAGGATGAACGCGTTGCCGCATGCGATCGCGACCGCGCTCATCCACAGGGGGATCATCGCGGGGAAATTGAACGGCGTGATGCCCGCGCCGATGCCGACGGGCGTGCGCATCGAATACACGTCGATCCCCGGACCCGCGCCCGCGGTGTAGTCGCCCTTGAGCAGATGCGGCACGCCGCACGCGAACTCCACGACGTCGAGCCCGCGCTGGATATCGCCCTTGCTGTCGGCGATCACCTTGCCGTGCTCGGACGACAGGAGCTGCGCCAGCGGCTCCATCTGCGCCTCGACCAGCTCCTTGAACCTGAACAGCACGCGTGCGCGCCGCTGCGGGTTGGTCGCCGCCCAGCCGGGCTGCGCCGCCTCAGCCGCCGCGACCGCCCGGTCGAGGTCCGCCTGCGTGCCCAGCGTGACGCGCGCCTGCACCTGGCCGGTGTTGGGATCGAACACGTCGCCCGATCGTGCGCCGCCGCCGCCGGACGACGCCTCGCCGGCAATCAGATGATCGATGGTGCGCATGACGTGATCCTCTTGTGCCCGGCGGTTGGCCCAGCCTGTTCGCGTTTCGCCTGTCCGCGTGCCCGCCTTTCGGCCCAACCGTGCTTTGTCGCAATACGGTTGGCGGCGGCGAACGTTTCCGGTCCCGCCCGCGTTACGACATCATGTCAGCCAGCGGAGACCGTGCGTGACCGATGCCTTTCCCACCGATTACGTCCCGCCCGACGTCTGGACCTGGAACCAGGCCGCGGGCGGCCGCTTCGCGGCGATCAACCGCCCGGTCGCCGGGCCGACGCACGACAAGCCGCTGCCCGTCGGCCGCCACCCGTTGCAGCTCTATTCGCTCGCCACGCCCAACGGCGTGAAGGTGACGGTGATGCTGGAGGAACTGCTCGCGCTCGGCCACGCGGGCGCTGAGTATGACGCGTGGCTCATCCGCATCATGGACGGCGACCAGTTCGGCAGCGGCTTCGTGGCCGCCAACCCCAATTCCAAGATCCCCGCGCTGGTCGATCACGCCGCGCCGGGCGAGCCGATCCGCGTGTTCGAGTCGGGATCGATCCTGCTGTATTTGGCCGAGAAGTTCGGCGCGCTGATCCCCACCGATCCGCGCGGCCGCGCCGAGTGCCTGTCGTGGCTGTTCTGGCAGATGGGATCGGGACCGCTCCTGGGCGGCGGGTTCGGCCATTTCTACGCCTATGCGCCGATCAAGATCGAGTACGCGATCGACCGGTTCGCGATGGAGGCCAAGCGCCAGCTCGACGTGCTCGACCGACGGCTGGCGGAAAGCGCGTATCTGGCGGGCGACGCATACACGATCGCCGACATCGCGGTCTGGCCCTGGTACGGCGGGCTGGTGTTGGGGCAATTGTACGGCGAGGCGGCGACGTTCCTGTCCGCCGGCGACTATGCCAACGTCCGCCGCTGGGCCGATGCCATGGCGGCGCGGCCGGCGGTACGGCGCGGGCGGATGGTCAACCGCGTGGTGGGCGATCCGGCCGAGCAGGTGGCGGAGCGGCACGACGCGAGCGACATTCCCGCGAGATGATCGCCGCCTCATGACGGATTGGGTGATCGGCCTGCTCGGTGGCGTACTCGTGTTGGTGACGGCGGCGGACATCTTCCGCTCGCTGCTGGTGCCGCGCGCCAACACCCGCGTGCTGCGCGTCGGGCCGGTGCTGACGGCGCTGATGTTCGCAGGCTGGCAGGCGGTGGCGAACCGCATCCCCCGCCCCCGGCTGCGCCAGACGGTGCGCGCCAGCCTTGCGCCGCTGATGCTCGTCCTGATGCTGATGGTGTGGACGGCGTTGCTGATCCTGGGCTTCGGCCTGGTATTCTGGGCCGAGCGGGGCAGTTTCCAGCCGGCGCTCCCGACGATCGGCGACGCGATCTACGCCGCCGGCTCCGCCTTCTCGACGCTGGGTGTCAACGGCCGGGTGCATGGCTATCCGACGCGGATGGCGGTGCTGGTCTGCTCGGTCGCGGGCCTCGCGATCGTGACGGTCGTGGCGACCTTCGTGATCTCGATCCAGTCCGGCTATGGAAGGCGCGAGACGCTGGTGCTGCGCCTCGAGTCGCATGTCACTCTGCCGCCCGCCGGCATCGCGATCCTGGAGACCTATGCGCGCGAAGGGATCAAGGATCGGTTGGGGCCGTTCTTCGAGGCGTGGGAGCTTTGGGCCGCCGAGATCGCGATCAGCCACCGCGCCTTTCCGATCCTGCTGTTCTTCCGCTCGAACGACGAGCGGTGCGAGTGGCTGGCCGCATTGGGCGCGGTGCTGGACGCGGCCGCGCTGCTCGATGCGAGTGTCGCCGACCCGCCGGACACGGCGCGGGCGGGCGCGCATTTCGTGCTGCGCACCGGTGCCCGGATGCTGGGCGACATGGCGGCGCAATTCGCGGTCGGCGGCGTCGAGCCCGACGACCTCGCCGATCCCGCGCGGTTCCGCCGTCATCGCGAGCGGTTGGCGGGGGTGGGCTACGCGCTGGTGCCGGACGAGCAGGCGGCGTTCGCGGCGTATGAGACGCGTCGCCGCAGCTATGCCGCCGCGCTCGCCATGCTCGGCAGCCGCCTCCATATCGACGTCGACCAGCGCACAGGCGACGCGCCCGACAGCGAACCGCTGCAATAGCCGCCGGCGTGTCGGGCTGTGGCTTCACGGCCCGGATCAGCCCGGCGGGCGTGTCATCGTGGGTGGTCGCCGCCCGCATGGCCGGGTCGCCGATAGAATAAATGCGGGCCGACGCCGGCGATCTTGTCGAGCGATCCGATCCACCACGGCACCGTCCAGTCGGCATGGTAGTGCGTCGCCGTGCCGACGGGCCGGAACACCGTCCCCGCCAGCGCGTGCGCGGCGCGCAGCCGGACCGGATGCCATCCCGTCCGCTCGGTCCGCCGGGTCAGCGATCCATCGCACGCGAACGAGAATTGGCAGCCGGTGGGAAGCGCCGCGCCCTGATAGACGACGCCGCACACCGTCTTGGGAAAGCCCGGCGCCGCCACCCGATTGAGCACCACCTGCATCACCGCGCGCTGCCCGCGCACATCGTCGCCCGCCTCGTAGCGGGCGGCGGTGGCGAGGCAGCCGATCGCCTGCTCGCGCGCCGCCGGTCCGCCGTGGAAGACGAACGGATGCGCCGCGACCAGCGGAGCCGGATCGAACGGGATCGCGGCGTTGACCGCGCGGGCCTCGTCCATCGTCAGCGCATGGCGCGGCGGCCGCGGCCGCCGGCCAAGGTTCCCCAGCAGCACCGCGACCAGGACCAGCACGGCGCCCGCCAGCATCGCGAGCATCGCCGGCACCAGCGGGTCGCGCCGCTTCCCCGCCCGTCGGACGCGTCGCCGGACCGGCGCGCTCATCCGCCGCGGGTCGCCTCCCGCAGGACGTGCGACAGCTGCTCGACGGAATAGGGCTTGTGCAGCAGCTCGAACCCGTGGGTGCCGTTCTGCGCGAGCACGTTGCTGTACCCCGACGTCAGCACCACAGGCAGACCGGGATAGGCGGCGCGGATCGCCTCGCCGAGCTGGATGCCGTTCATCCCCAGCATCACCACGTCGGAAAAGACGACGTCGAAGCGTCCGGCCGCGCGGTCGAGCTCCGCCAGCGCCTCGTCGCCATTGGCCGCCCACACCGTCTCGTAGCCCAGCTCCTCCAGCGTCTGGGTGGTGAACCGGCCGACGTCGGCATTGTCCTCCACCACCAGCACGCGGGTGCCGTGCCCGTCGGCGAGCCGGACGTCGGCGGCGTCCTCCACCGACGTCGGCGCCGGAGCGGCGGTGCGGGGCAGGAACAGGGTGAAGGTCGCGCCCGCTCCGGCCGGGCTCTCGACGGCGATGTCGCCACCCGACTGTTTGGCGAAGCCGAACACCTGGCTCAGCCCCAGGCCCGTTCCCTGGCCGACCCCCTTGGTGGTGTAGAACGGCTCGAAGATGCGCTCGATCCGGTCGGCGGCGATGCCCGCGCCCGAGTCGGTGATCGAGATCGCGACGAAATCGCCCTTCTGCGCCGGATGCGCCCGCAGGGCCGGGATGCCGGAGACGGTCCGCACCGCGATCCCGATCCGGCCCTCCCCGTCCATCGCGTCGCGCGCATTGACCACCATGTTGACCAGCGCGGTGTCGAACTGGCTGGGATCGACATGGGTGAAGCACGGCTCACCCGGCGCGGCGATCGCGATCGCGATGCGCGAGCCGGTGAGCGTGCCCAGCATGTCGGAGATCGCGTCCAGAGCGCGGCCGACGTCCACCGTCTCGGGCTTCAGCGCCTGGCGCCGCGCGAAGGCGAGCAACTGCCCGGTCAGCTTGGCCGCGCGGTCGGCGGTGTCGGAGATCGCGTCGATGTAGCGCGCGCGGCGTTCGTCCGACAGGCCGGGGCGCTTCAACAGATCGGTCGCGGATCGGATCACGGTCAGCAAATTGTTGAAATCATGCGCGACACCGCCGGTCAGCTGGCCCACCGCCTCCATCTTCTGCGACTGGCGCAGCGCCTCTTCCGCGGTCTGGAGCGAGGCCGTCCGCTCCACAACCTGCTGCTCCAGCGACGCGGCGAGCGCGGCGAGCTCGTGCTCCGCGCGGCGGCGCTCGGTCGCGGTTCGGGTACGCTCGGCGGCCTCGCGGACGAAGGCGAGCTCGTCCGGGTGCCAGATGCGGCACCTGCCGTGGTTCAAGTACAGCAGCGCGACGAACCCGCGCTCCTCGGTCACCGGCATGTTGATGAACGCCCGCGCGGCGATCGCCTCCAGCGCGGGCGCGGTGGCGGACGTGCGCGGATCGAGCCGCGCATCCTCGACGATCGCGGTGTCGCCGCGCTTCAGGTCCTCGATGTACGATCCGTAATCACGGAAATGGAGCTGGCCGGCGATCGTGCGGACGCCAGGCGCGTTCCAGTCGCGCTCGATCGTGATCGTCTCGGCCATCGGATCGACCAGGCCATAGCCGACGCGATCGACCTGTAGCGTGCGGCCGATGACCTCGGCAGCGGCATAGGCCATCGCGGCCGGCTCCGTCCCGTCGCGCAAGGCATCGCCGAGCGCGATCAGCGCGGCGGCGAAGGCCTCTTCGCGGCGGCGCTCCGTGACGTCCACCGACACGCCCGCGATCCGCCGCAGCCGGCCGTCGGCGCCGAAGAAGGGCTGGCCATGCGACGCGACCCAGCGCATCTCGCCGTCCTGCCCGTCCGGGCCCGGCCGATGGATGCGGTACTCGATCGAGAAGTCCGATCCTTCCGCGACGCACCGGTCGACTTCCGCCTGGTTGCGCGCGCGATCCTCGGGATGGATCGCCTCCAGCCGTTGCTCATGGGTGAAAGGCCGGTCGAGCGGGCGGCCGAAGATCGTCTTGCACATGTCGGACGCCGTCATCGTCAGCGTTCCGGCTTCCATGCTCCAGGTGCCGAAGCCGCCCGCCTTCAACGTGAACGCCAGCTCGCGCTCGCGCTCCTCGCCGTCGCGCAGCCGGCCGGTCAGCTCCGCCATCAGCGCCGCGTTGTCGTTCTCCAGCCCGACCAGCCGCTCGCGCTCAAGCGTCACGTCGACCTGGCTCGCGAAGAAATAGGCGAGCGCGCCCTCGGCATCGAACACCGGCGCCATGAACAGCCGGTTCCAGAAACGCTCGCCGTCCTTGCGATAGTTGTGGACGTCGATCTCGAGCGGCTCGACTTGCCGGATCGCTGTCCGGATGCGCGAGACGGTCGCCGGGTCAGTGTCGGGACCCTGAAGGAACCGGCAGTTGCGGCCCACGATCTCTTCGCGCAAATAGCCGCTCAGCTGACAGAAGGCGTCGTTCGCGAACACCACCGGGTTGTCGGGCAGACTCGGATTGCTGATCACCAGCGGCATGCGGGTCGCGCGCACGGCGGCGACGAACGGATCGGTGCCCGGTCCCCTGCCGATCAGTTCCGCGGCGATGCGTTCCGCGTCCGCGGTCCGGTGCGGCTGGCTCCCCTCAACGCTCACGCGCCCTTCCGATCAGAACGGCACGTCGTCGTCGAGATCGTCCGCGAAGCCGCCGCGCTGGCCCCCGCCGCCGCCCGATCCGGCAGCCGCGCCGCCGCCGCTCCGGCTTCCGCCGCCATAGCCACCACCGGAAGGACGACCGCCGCCGCCGCCGCCACCGCCGCCGAAGTCGTCATCGCCGCCGAAGTCGCTGCCCGAGCGGCCGCCGCCACCACCGCCTCCCTGAGCACCGCCCGGTCCGTCGAGCATCGTCAGCACGCTGTTGAAGCCCTGGAGCACCACTTCGGTCGAATATTTGTCCGCGCCCGACTGGTCCTGCCATTTGCGCGTCGTCAGCGCGCCCTCGATATAGACCTTGCTGCCCTTGCGCAGATACTTCTCGGCGACGGTGGCCAGGCCCTCGTTGAAGACCTTGACCGTGTGCCACTCGGTCTTTTCCTTGCGCTCGCCCGAGCTGCGATCCTTCCAGCTTTCGGACGTGGCGATGCGCAGTTCCACCACCTTGCCGCCGTTCTGGAAGCTGCGGCTTTCCGGGTCCTTGCCCAGATTGCCCACCAGGATCACCTTGTTGACGCTGCCTGCCATTCCAAACCCCTAGAGGCCCGCGGCGGTCGCGAGCCAGTATGTGATGCCTGCGGCAACGTAGGCGAGTGCGAACAGATAGCCAACCATGAAGGCGGGCCACTTCCACCCGTTCGTCTCCCGCCGCGTGACCGCGATCGTCGAGATGCATTGCGGCGCGAAGACGAACCACATCAGGAAGGCAAGCGCGGTGGGCAGGCTCCAGCGGCCGCGCAGATTGGCCAGCATCGCCTTGCCGCCCTGCTCGCTTTCGGGATTGTCGATCGCGTACACGGTGCCGATCGCCGACACCGCGACCTCGCGTGCCGCCATCGCCGGGATCAGCGCCAGCACGATGTCGCGGTTGAAGCCGATCGGGCGGAAGGCGGGCTCGATCCCGTCGGCGATCCGCCCCGCGATCGAGTAGCTGACCGGTGACGCCGTGCTGCCGACCGGAGGCTTGGGAAAGCTCAGCAGCGCCCACAGGATGATCGTCGTGAAGGCGATGGTCGTGCCCGCGCGCTTCAGGAAGATCACCGCGCGGCTCCACAGCCCCAGCCCGACGTCGCGCGGGCGCGGCATCTGGTATTTGGGCAGCTCCATCATGAAACCCGACGACTGCCCCTTCGTCACCGTCCGCCGCAGCACCAGCGCGACCACGAACGCGCCGACGATGCCCAGCACGTACAGGCCGAACATCACCAGCCCCTGCAGCCCCACCAGCGGCGCGACCTGCCGGGCGGGGATGAACGCGCCGATCACCAGCGTATAGACGGGCAGCCGCGCGGAGCACGTCATCAGCGGCGCGATCAGGATCGTCGTCAGCCGGTCCTTCTCGTCCTCGATCGTGCGGGTCGACATGATGCCCGGCACCGCGCAGGCGAAGGACGACAGCAGCGGGATGAATGCGCGCCCCGAAAGCCCGACCGCGGCCATGATCCGGTCCATCAGGAACGCCGCGCGCACCATGTAGCCGGACGCCTCCAGCAGCAGGATGAACGCGAACAGGATCAGGATCTGCGGCAGGAACACGATCACCGCGCCGACGCCCGCGATCACGCCGTCGGTCAACAGCGAGCGCAATACCGAATCGGGCATCACCGCGTCGACGCCCCTTGTCAGCGCGGCGAAGCCGGCGGTGATCGCGTCCATCGGCACCTGTGCCCAGGTGAACACCGACTGGAACATGACGAACAGGATGACGGCCAGCAGGATCAGCCCGAACACCGGGTGAAGCGCCACACGGTCGAACGCATGGCCCCAGCGGCGCACCGGCGTCTCCGACACGGTCGCCGCCTGCGACAGCCGCCGCGCCTGCCGCTGGAGCAGCGCGATGTCGTCCGGCGCGGCAGTGGTCGCCGCCACCGGCTTGCGGGCCAGCGCCTGCCCCAATGCTTCGCGCAACGCGTCCAGCCCGCGCCGCCGCACCGCCACCGTCGGGATCACCGGCACGCCGAGCTCGCGCGCCAGCACGTCGGGGGAAAGCACCAGCCCGTCGCGCTCGGCGAGGTCGATCATGTTGAGCGCCACCACCACGGGCAGCCCCAGCGCAATGAGCTGCAGCGTGAAGCGCAGGTGGTTGTCGAGGTTGGACGCGTCCACCACGCACACGATCGCGTCCGGCCGCCGCTCGCCCGCTTGGGAGCCCAGCACGACGTTGCGCGTCACCCGCTCGTCGGGGCTCGCGGGATCGAGGCTGTAGGCGCCGGGCAGGTCGACCAGCTCGACCGGGCGGCCGTCGTCCAGCGCGAAGCGGCCCGCCTTGCGCTCAACGGTGACGCCCGGATAATTGCCCACCTTCTGCCGCGCGCCGGTCAACGCGTTGAAGAGCGCGCTCTTGCCGGCATTGGGATTGCCGACGAGCGCGACGAGCGGCGCGTGGTTCATGGCGACCCTAAGCCCGTTCGCGCTGAGCTTGTCGAAGCGCTGCCTCTGTTTCCCGGCGGACTGAACAAGGGCAGGGCTTCGACAGGCTCAGCCCGAACGGAAAGAGGTACATGCGCCGGGCAATGTCAGGCGGCCAGCGGGGCGACGTGGATCGCGCCCGCGACCGCGCGGCGAAGCGCTACCGTCATGCGGCCGATGCGGCACGCGATCGGCCCGCCACCCAGCCGCGCACGGTGGAGCACCTCGACCGCGACACCGGCGTCGAACCCGAACTCGCGCAGACGCTTGGCCTCCGGCTCGGCGAGCCGCGCCCAGTCGATATCCGCCACCGTCGCACGCTGGTGGCGCGGCAACGACTCCAGGCTCAGCGAGGAGGGGCTGAGCACGATATCGGCGACGATGCGAGCGGACATATCCATCTGCGAGCGATTATCACTCGCGACAAGCCGACGCCAGCACTTTCTTGCGAGCGGGTCGCAATGGGAGGCACGAGCAAACGGATGCCGTGCTTTGGTGACGAGCAGAACAGCAGCTTATGGTCTAACGACGCGGTTAGCCGACGTCGATCCGCCGCGCTTCGAGTCGGACTTGCACCCAACAAGGTCAAAGAACTGCTTAGGTGCACTATCACGCTGCGTCGTGCTCCAATGCCATGCGGTATCGCCTAACGACGTGAACAGCATGTGTGCAGGAGCGATATCGCCGCGTCGCGGAATGTTGTCGATCACGTCATAACTTGCGTTTGTACCAACATATTCCATGTCTCCCAGCGGGCGAGGTCCACCACCGGGGGACGGCGGTCGCCAGTTTGGTTGAGTCACGTCGGTCGTAGATGCGATGTTTTGTTTATCGTCTGTTCCCCCTGCCCAAGGCAGCCACCAATAAGTTCTACCTGTATCGCCAAAACGGATGGCGAGCGCGACCCCGGCTGGCCAATCCGGGCCGCTGTCGACACGACGAAATGTTGCAGTGACCGCAGACTTGTGGCGCAGGGCATAGAGCGAGTCCTCGACCCGACAGCTTTTTGTTGCGGCGAGGGCCAGAACAGCAATAACTAGCATCAGTTGATGTCCCAAGCAGACGAATCATTCATGGCAGCCTCGCTATCAAACTCAACGGCTGCTTTCGGGATAACTGCTTTGCTGCCGATGTGTCTGCAACTGAGCGCAAGCCGACTTCCCACGTGGCCGATCCATTCGCCCTGATTACGTCTTACGATCAGAACTCTCCTACCCCACCGGATACCGCAGCCGTCCCACGAACCGCGACAGGCTCGGCTGGTGCTCCGTCCGCGCCCGGAAACTCGCCTTGGCCTTTTCGAACCGCATCAGCCCGTCGATCCGTCGCGCCAGGAAACCGCGCGTGTCCGCCTGCCCCTCGCTGTCGTCGCCCACGAACACCGCCACCGTCGCGGCATAGATCGCCAGCAGGGTCGCGCGCTTGGTATAGTGGTTGAGGTCGGTCGCGGTGTCGCCCGCGCGGCGCCACATCAGGTCGGCGGTGCGCCAGCCGAGCCGCGTTGCGCGGGCCACGTTGGTCGGCAGCGCCAGGATCGCCAGCGCGCGGCGCAGCGCCTCGCGGTCGGGCGCGGCGATTGCGAGGCGGGCCTCGATCTGCGCGGTGATCCGCTCGCGTATCTTCATGCCGGCCAGCGCCTCGGCCGGCAACGCCGCCGCCATGCCGACGTCGATGTGGCCGAACCACGCCTCGATCATCACCAGCGCGTCGGGCAGCGCGAGCCGCGCGACGTCGCGGTCGACGCCAAGGCCATCCGCCGCCATCTCCCGCGCCGCCGCGCCCCAGCCGTCGAACGCCGCGTTGGCGGCAATGCCGGGGGCGAGCGCGGCGCGCACTTCTTCCAACGTCGGGTCGGCGGGCAGCGGGGCGGGGGCGAAATCGATCATGGCAGTTCCTTACTCCACCAGGCGGGCGCTGTCCCGGCCCACGTCATCACCGGGCGCAACCCTGGGCCTTGCGGTAGGTTGTGCGCGCGACAGCTTTTCTTGCCCGTCGCGACGCTCGCACCGGACCGCGATCGGTCCCATCTGGCGTCCGCAATCACTGGAGTTCCCTCGGCGATGCCCAGCCTGTTCGATCCCATCCAGCTCGGCGCGATCCATGCGCCCAACCGCATCCTGATGGCGCCGCTCACCCGCGGGCGCTCGACCCGCGCGCATGTGCCGACGCCGATCATGGCCGATTACTACAGCCAGCGCGCCGGCGCCGGGCTCATCATCTCGGAGGCGACCGGGATCAGTCGGGAAGGGCTCGGCTGGCCCTATGCGCCGGGACTCTGGATGGACGAGCAGGTCGAGGCGTGGAAGCCGGTGATCCAGGCGGTCCATGGCGCCGGCGGGCGCATCGTCGCGCAATTGTGGCACATGGGCCGCCAGGTCCACTCGTCCGTCATCGGAGGCCAGCCCGTCTCATCCTCCGCAACGCGCACCGCCGGCCAAGCGCACACCTACGAGGGCAAGCAGGAGTTCGAGACCGCCCGCCCGCTCGACACCGCCGAGATCCCGCGCCTCCTCGACGATTACGCACGCGCTACCCGCAACGCGATCGCCGCCGGCTTCGATGGCGTGCAGGTCCATGGCGCCAATGGCTATCTGATCGACCAGTTCCTGCGCGACAACGCGAACAAGCGCATCGACCAGTACGGCGGCAGCCCGGAGAACCGCATCCGCCTGATGCGCGAAGTGGTGGAGCGCGTCGCACAGGTCGCGGGCGCGGACCGCACGTCAATCCGCCTGTCCCCCAACGGCGACTCGCAAGGCGTGGACGACAGCGACCCGGAGGCCGTGTTCATCCCGGCGGTAAAGGCACTGGAAGCGATCGGCATCGGCTTCCTGGAACTGCGCGAGCCGGGCCCGAACGGCACTTTCGGCAAGACGGACGTGCCCAAGCTCAGCCCCCGCATCCGCGAGGCGTTCACCGGGCCGCTGGTGCTGAACTCGGACTATCACGACGACAATGCGCAGGCGGCGCTCGACTCGGGCGTGGCGGACGCGATCAGCTTCGGTCGACCGTTCATCGCCAACCCCGACCTGCCGGAACGCCTGCGCAGCGGGGCAGCGTTGGCGAAGGATGACATGCCGACCTGGTACAGCCAGGGACCGGAAGGCTACATCGACTATCCGGCGCTGGAGACGGCGGAGGCATAATCCGGGGTCCTCTCATCCGTCATGCCAGCGCAGGCTGGCATCGCTTCATTAGGGAGCGACCCCAGCGTTCGCTGGGGTGACGGAGGGAGCGGGTCAGTCCCCGGTCACCAGTAAATCCTGCGTCTCGGGGTGCCCGTTCATATAGGCGGCGACGAACGGGCATTGCGGGATCACCCCCAGCCCGCGCCGGCGCGCGTCGTCCAGCGCGCCCTGGATCAGCACCGTGCCCAGCCCCTCGCCCTGCCGGTCGGCGGGCACGGCCGTGTGGGTGAAGGTGATCGTGTCGCCCGCCAGGTCGTAGGCGGCATAGGCGGTATCGCCGCTGCCCACCGCGAGCTCATAGCGCTGCTCGGCGGGATCGTCGCGGACGTCTCGGGCAGTTGGGCGCATCGCCGGTCTCCTCTGGCCGGATGAACGCGCCGGCTCGCGCGGCGGTCCGCGATGGATCAGCGCGGGGCGAGCACGAAGTCGACCGCCGCGGTCGCGCGCGTCGTCACCGCGTCGGGTTCCGCGGTTTTGTCCTGGAACTCGTTCACTATCCTGGTGAACACCTCCCCGCCGTCGACCAGCCCGGTCGAGTTCGCGACGGCCGTAATCCGCGTGACCTTCAGGCCCAGCGGCTCGGCATAATCGTCCGCGTCGTGCCGCGCGCGTGCCATCGCTGCCGCCACCGCGGCGTGGCGCGCCGCCGCCTCGTCGCGCAGCATCGGCTTGGGCGTTGGCGAGCTTACGCCCTCCTGAGCGGCCATGACCTGCATCGCTCGGTCGAGCGTCGCGCGGTCGGGCACCGTCACGCGTAAGGTCGTCGCCGTCGTTCGTTGAGCCACGCGACCGCCGCTGATGTTTCCGTCCGCGAGAGCCTGCACCATCGCCGCGCTTCGTTCTATCGGATCGTCGAAGCTAAGCCTTGTCCCGACCGGCGCGACGATCGACGCGCGATCGACGCCCACGGAGATCAGCGCTGCCGTCAGCCGGGCGACGCCTGCATCGGCAGAGGCGCGCGCTTCGGGTAGCGTGCGGCCACCACCGTTCACAGACACGGACAGCGTGATCCGGTCGGCGCGCGTCGTCACCTCGCCGCGGGCGACGATGTGCAGCGCGATCTCACCGGGACGCAGGGGAGCGCCGGGCGCCGCCGCACTTTGCGCGGTCGACTGGCCCGCCAGCAGCAGCGCCGCCAGCCCGATCATCCGCCTCATGTCGCCTTCCCCCGTGATCGGCGCGAGACTGCGTCGATCTGGCCGGAAGGACAAGCGGGCGTCTCGACCCCGATGCCTCTCGCCTTCATCCTGACCATGGTTCCCGACCCATCGTCCACCCGTTGTTCCGTTTCCGGTCTTGCGCATTCCAGCAAAATGCACGTGACCTGATGGAGGTCTGGCTCAGGCCCGAGCGGACCGGCGCCATCGCCACCACGAATAAGGCACGGGCGCCAGGCACAGCGCGACCGCGCCGACGACCAGCGGCGCCCGCATCGTCGCCGGCGCGACCGCCGCGGCCATCGTCAGCACACCGGCGGCCATCATCGTGCGCGCGCCCAACCGGTGAGTCGCGATCCAGTTCTCCGGATCGGTCAGCGTCCACGGCGTGCGGATGCCCACGAAGAAGCCGGGCCGCGACTTGGGCAGCATGTTGCCGATCGCGACCAGCGCCAGCCCCGCCCCCGCCAGCGGCAGCATCGTCGGCCGCGCCAGCCCGAACGCCGGCGCGGCGATCGCGACCTCGGTCAGCGCGAGAACAGCCAGCACCGCGGCCCAGGCGGTCCGATATAGCGGCGCGCTCTGCGCGAGCTGCCGCTGCATCGGTTCGAGCACAGGCAGCGCGGCCATCAGCCCGCCGACCAACGCCGTCAGCCCGACGGGCAGGAACAGCGCGTACGCCGCATCCTCCGTCCGGTCGACATTCCCGGCAAGGTCCCAGTGCACCGGCAGTTGCGCACCCGATGGCAGCCGCTGAAGCGCCGCCGCCGCGACCGCGGCCATCCCGGCCACCACCACCACCGACGCGATCCTCATGCCACGATAGCTCATGCCTTCCTCCCCTCGATCGCCTCGCCCGGATCCGCCTCGCCGACCCGCAGCCGGCCCATGAACCCCATCATCACCTCCTCCAGCGCGGAGAGGTTGAGTGTGTAGATCGTGCTCGCGCCGCGCTGCTCGGCCTGGATCAGCCCTGCGGCGCGCAGCTTGGCGAAGTGGCCGGACATCGTCGGCTTGGAGACGGCGAAAGCATCCGCCAGATCGCCCGCGCTCCGGCCGCCGCGCTTCAGCAGCTCCAGGATGCGGCGGCGCGTGGGATGCGCCAGGGCGTCGAAAACGGAGTCCATGCAAAATCCTTAGTCTGTTAGCTAATAGGCTAACATTCAGAGAAGAACAAGTCCCGTTTCGCTTCCGCTTCGAGACCTTAACCCCTAGGTACGGGAACGATGGACCCCCTTCCCACTCTCCAGCGCGTCTTCGGCTTCTCCGACTTCCGCGGCGTCCAGCGGCAGGTGGTGGACCGCGTCCTCGCCGGGAACCGCACGCTGGCGGTGATGCCGACCGGGGCAGGCAAGTCGCTCTGCTACCAGTTGCCGGCCACGATGCTGGACGGGACGTGCGTGGTCGTCTCGCCGCTGATCGCGCTGATGCACGACCAGTTGCGCGCCGCCGAGGCGGTGGGCATCCGGGCCGCGACGCTGACGAGCGTCGACGAGAACCAGGCCGAGACGCGCGCGCGCTTTCGTGCCGGCGAGCTCGACCTGCTGTACGTCGCGCCCGAACGCGCGTCGAACGCCTCGTTCCGCGACATGCTGGGGCAGGCGAGGCTCAGCCTGTTCGCGATCGACGAGGCGCATTGCGTCAGCGAATGGGGCCATGATTTCCGCCCCGACTATCGCCTGTTGCGCCCGCTGCTCGACCATTTCGGCGACGTGCCGCGGCTGGCGCTCACGGCCACCGCCGACGCGCATACCCGTGCCGACATCCTCGACCAGCTCGGCATTCCGCAGGACGGCCTGATCGTCTCGGGCTTCGATCGGCCCAACATCCAGTACCGGATCAGCCCAAAGGACAATACGACCCGCCAGATCGCGGACGTGATCGCCGCCACGCCGGGCGCGGGCATCGTCTATGTCCAAAGCCGCGCGGGCACGGAGAAGATGGCTGCTGCGCTCGCCGCCACCGGCCGGCCGACGCGGGCCTATCACGCCGGGCTCGATCCCGCCGTCCGCGCGCGCAACCAGGCCGCGTTCGTCGCGTCGGAGGACATGGTGATGTGCGCGACCGTCGCCTTCGGCATGGGGATCGACAAGCCCGACGTGCGGTTCGTCGCCCACGCCGGGCTCCCGAAGTCGATCGAGGCCTATTACCAGGAGACCGGCCGCGCCGGACGCGACGGCGATCCGGCGGTGGCGCACCTGTTCTGGGGCGCGGACGATTTCGCGCGCGCGCGCAGCCGCGTGGCGGAGCTCGAGCCCGAGCGGCAGGCGGGCGAGCGGACGCGGCTGGCCGCGCTGGCCGGGCTGGCCGAGACGCCCGGCTGCCGGCGCCGCGTGCTGCTCGCGCATTTCGGCGACGACGCGCCGGCGACCTGCGGCAATTGCGACAACTGCCTCAACCCGCCGCGGTCGCTGGATGCGACGGAGGTGGCGAGGAAGGTCCTCTCCGCGGTGTTTCGCACGGGGCAGAGCTTTGGCGTCGGATATGTGGAGGCGATCCTCACCGGACAGTCGACCGAGCGGTCGCTGATGAACGGGCACGAGGCGCTGGGCGTGTTCGGCATCGCGAGCAGCCCTGCGGAGGCGGCGCTCATCAAGCCGGTCGCGCGCGCGCTGCTGCTGCGCGACGCGTTGCGCGCCAACGAGCATGGCGGGCTGGAGTTCGGTCCCGGCGCGCGCGCGATCCTGAAGGGGGAGGACAGCCTGGCGCTTGTCGAGCAGCCCAAGCGCGAGCGGCGGCGGCGCGGCGCGGGTGCCTCGCCCGACAATCCGGTCGGCGATCCGCTGTTCGAGGCGCTGCGCACCCGGCGGCGCGAGTTGGCGCAGGAGGCGGGCGTACCGCCCTATGTCATCTTCCACGACTCGGTGCTGCGCGAGATGGCGACCGCGCGGCCGGGCGACCGCGGCACGCTGGCGCGCATTGCGGGGGTGGGCGAGCGCAAGCTCGACGCCTATGGCGACGCGTTCCTGCAGGTGATCCGCGAGGCGGCATGACTGACATATCCGACATCAGGCTCCCCGACATCAGGCGTATCGACGACCGCATCTCGGTCGCGCCGCAGGTGACGCCCGCGATGATCGCCGCGGTGAAGGCGGCGGGCTTCGTCGGCATCGTCAACAACCGGCCGGACGACGAGGAGCCGGGCCAGCCGTCGGGCGCGGCGGTGCGCGCGGCGGCGGAGGCGGCGGGGCTGTCCTACGCCGAAATTCCGGTGACGCACGCGGGCTTCTCGCACCCGCAGCTCGACGCGATGGCGCGGGTGTTGGCGGAGGCCGACGGCCCGGTGCTCGCCTTCTGCCGTTCGGGCACGCGATCGTGCAACCTATGGGCGCTGGCCCGTGCCAAGGCGGGAGCGGACCCGACCGGGCTGGTCGCACAGGGCGCGGCGGCGGGCTACGACCTCGGCGGCATTCGCCCGACGCTCGACGCGCTGGCCGCGGGATGACGGTCGACGTAGCCGGCATCCCGGTCGAGTTTTTCGCGATCGGCGGGGGGTTGTTCAGCGCCATCGTCGCGGCGGCGGGCCTGCTGCGGCGTGGGCGGCGGGGTGCGCGGCTGGACGACGAGGCGGCGGCGATGGACGGCGCGGCCGCCGCCCTGCCCGGCTTTGCCCCCCAAGCGGCGGTGGTCGGCCACGACGGCGCGGCGGCGCTGGTCGGCGGCGGTGGGGGCGGCAACGGGGCGCGGCTGGCGCTGGTCCGGGCGAACGGCAATCGGCTGGTGGCGCGCGAGATCGACTGGGGCGCGGTCCGCGCCACGCCCGCCGGCATCGTCGTCGAGACCGGTGGGAAAGGCGGCCGCGTGCCGATCGTCGGCGTCGACGCGCTCGACGTCCGCCGCCTCGCGCCCGCCGCCTCGCCCGAGGCGATCGCCATCGCGGAGGGCCTCGCGCCGCCACCCGACATCAGCGAGGTCGTGCGTCTTTAGGCTGGTCCGGCGAAACCGGACCAGCACGGCACCGGCCCGCTCCCCCGCCCGGCCTCCCATTCAGGATACGCTGTGGGAGGCCGGGCGGGGGAGCGGGCCAGTGCCGCTTCCGCGCGAGCGGATCAAAATCGAATCCGTCAGGCGAAAAAGGACCCGGTGCGTCGCCGCACCGGGCCAGAGGGTTCCGCAGGAGGAACGTCGGTGGGCGGCGAGCGGCGTGACGCCGCCCCCGCCGATCAGTCAGTAATGATAGGCCCGCTCGCCATGTTCGGCGATGTCGAGGCCCTCGTGCTCGGTATCCAGGCTCGCCCGGAACCCCCACAATTTGTCGATGGCGAGATAGAGGATCGTCGCGCCGATCGCCGACCAGGCGAGCGTCACGATGACGGCCTGGCACTGGATCCACACCTGCGCGCCCATGTGATAGGCGCCGGGGACGAGCGTGCCGGGCTTGCTCGCATAGTCGGCGATGCCCTGCCCGCCCAGCTTGGGCGCGGCGAGCACGCCCGTCAAGATCGCGCCGGTGATGCCGCCGATGCAGTGGACGCCGAACACGTCCAGGCTGTCGTCATAGCCGAACCGCGTCTTCACCGTAGAGACGAAGAAGAAGCAGATCGGCGAGACGAGCAGCCCCAGCACCACCGATCCCATCGGCCCGGCATAGCCCGACGCCGGCGTGATGGCGACGAGCCCCGCGACGACGCCCGACGCCGCGCCGAGCAGCGACGGCTTGCCGCGCACCACCTGCTCGACGAGCAGCCACGACAGTCCCGCCGCGGCGGTAGCGACGAAGGTGTTGATGAACGCGACGGCCGTGACTCCGTTCGCCTCGAGGTTTGACCCCGCGTTGAACCCGAACCAGCCGACCCACAGCAGCGACGCGCCGATCATCGTCATGGTCAGCGAATGCGGCGGCATCGGCTCGCGCGGGAAGCCCGCCCGGCGGCCCATCAGGATCGCGAGCACGAGGCCCGTGATGCCGGCGTTGACGTGGACCACCGTGCCGCCCGCGAAATCGAGCGCGCCCTTCTGGAACAGCCAGCCCGCATCCGCATTCGCCGCGTCCAGCGCGGCGGCGCCCTTCAGCGCGGCACTGGCGACCGCGTCAGGCCCTTCCCAATACCAGACCATGTGCGCGATCGGGAAATAGACCAACGTCACCCACAATGCCACGAAAAGCATCAGCGGCGAGAAGCGCACCCGCTCCGCGATGCTGCCCACGAACAGCGCCGGCGTGATGCAGGCGAACGTCATCTGGAAACAGATGTAGACGTATTCGGGGATGTAGACGCCGTTGGAGAAGGTCGCCGCCTGGCTGTTCGCGTCGACGCCCTTGAGGAAGACCTTGGACAAGCCGCCCCATAGCGAGGTCGGCCCGGCGGTGAAGCTTTCCGAATAGCCCCAGGTGACCCAGATCACCGCGACGAGGCAGACGATCATCAGCACCTGCGTCAGCACGCTCAGCATGTTCTTGGTGCGCACCAGCCCGCCGTAGAACAGCGCGAGGCCGGGAACCGACATCATGAGCACCAGAAGCGTGGACACCAGCATCCAGGCGACGTCGCCCTTGTCGACGCTGGCCTTGGGGATCTGCCCCCCTATCTGAGCGCCGACCGCGCCCCCCGGCGTCTGCGCGAGCGCGGGATGGGCGGCGAGCAGCGCGAGGGCGCCGAGGCCCAGCACGGGCAACAGGCGGGCGGACAGCATCCGACCCGCCCTCACAGCGCGCTCGCGTCGGTTTCGCCGGTGCGGATGCGCACGGCCTGGTGGACGTCGAGGACGAAGATCTTGCCGTCGCCGATCGATCCGGTGTGCGCGGCCGCCTGGATCGCCTCCACCACCCGCTCCGCGACGGCGGCGTCGCAGACGGCCTCGATCTTGATCTTGGGCACCATATTGGTCGAATATTCGGCGCCGCGGTAGATCTCCGTCTGCCCCTTCTGTCGCCCGAATCCCTTCACTTCCGTCACCGTCATCCCCGCCACGCCGATCGCGGTGAGCGCCTCGCGCACCTCGTCCAGCTTGAACGGCTTGATGATCGCCATCACCAGCTTCATGCCATCCCCTTCATGCCCTGATCTGTATCAGCAAAGCCCGTGCCATGCAGTACGTCTCGGCACGATCGGCAACATCGCAGCGCCCGGCATGCGGAACGCCCGATTTTCGGGCAGACGAGGCGCACATGCGCGCCGATCGGGCACTCACTCGGGCGGCGCGGGCCAGTCCGGCGGCGGCGGCGCGGCCAGGACCGCCCGCGCCGCCGGCAGGTCGTCCGCGTCCACCATCACCCTGACCGGCACGAGCAGCCAACTGCCGTCGCCCACCGACGATTCGCCGTCGAAGGCGATCGCCGGGATGCCTTCGCTGTCGAGCCGGCCGACGACGATGTGCGCGGCCATGCGGTCGAAGCGGCCGAGTTCGGCGAGCGCCATGCATATCTCCCTGTTCGTCCGAGTGCTTGGCTCGGCGGAACGATCCGTGGCAAGGCGGCGCGATGGGATCGATCGTGGTGATGGGCGTGTCCGGCGCCGGCAAGACTCAGGTGGCGACCGCGCTCGCCAAGCTGCTGGACCGGCCCTTCTGCGAGGGCGACGCGCTGCACCCGCCCGCCAACATCGCCAAGATGAGCGCCGGCATCGCGCTGACCGACGAGGATCGCTGGCCGTGGCTCGACAAGGTGGGCGCGTGGCTGGCGGCCAACCCGGAAGGGATCGCGACCTGCTCCGCGCTCCGCCGCGTCTATCGCGACCGCATCCTGGCGCTGGCGCCCGCGACCCGTTTCGTCATGCTCGACGTGCCCGAGGCGGCGCTGCGCGACCGGATGATCCATCGGCCGGGCCATTTCATGCCCGTCAGCCTGCTCGACAGCCAGCTCGCGACGCTGGAGCGGCCGGGGGCGGACGAACCGGCGGTGACCGTGGCCGAAGCCGGCGATGCACACGCCACCGCCGTCGCGATCGCCGAGGCGCTGTTTGAGGCGGCACCGGCCCGCTCCCCCGCCCCACCTCCCAGTCAGGATAATGTCTTGGGAGGCGGGGCGGGGGAGCGGGCCGGTGCCGCCTCACCGATGCCGATCAACCCGGCCGGCGCAGCTTGAAGAGGCTCTCGGCCGTGACCTCGAAATAGTCGGCCGGGCCGCCACCGCGCGTGATCGGGCGCGGGCGTGCGGTCTGGTACACGCCGTCCTCCAGCATCGCCGGGTCGATGTGGATCATCACAGCCTCGCCCAGCACCATGTGCTGGTCTAGTCCGCGGCCGTCGGCGGCGTGGAGCTGTACCACCTGCGTCACCCGGCACTCGAACTGCACCGGGCTGCGTGCGACGCGGGCGGGCGCGACGAGCGTTGAGGGCAGGCGTTCGAGCCCGGTCAGGGCGAACTCGTCCACTTCCGGGCCGAGCATTGCCGAACTGTCGTTCATCGGTTCGGCGAGCTCGCGCGTCACCAGGTTCCACACGAACTCACCCGTCGCCTGCGCGTTGGTGAGCGAGTCCTTGCCGCCCGACGAGGCGAAACCGATGATCGGCGGGCGATAGTTGAACAGGTTGAAGAAACTGTACGGCGCGAGGTTGGCGACGCCATCTGTCGACAGCGTGCTGATCCAGCCGATCGGGCGCGGCGCGACGATCGCGTTCAGCGGGTCGTGCGCCAGCCGGTGGCCGCTCGACGGCTCGTAGCTGTGCCAATTGATCATGCTGATTTTCCGATTGCGAGAGGCTTCGACTAGCGCGAACGCGCGACGGACGGTAGCAGACGCCCGCATGGCGCTGATCGATGTTTTCCTGCGCCGCGCAGTGAAGCGCGGCACGCTGACCCTCCTCCGCCCGAACGCGGCGACCGTGACGTTCGGCACCCCCGACGCGGCCTTCCCCGACGTCACGCTGCGCTTCGCCGACACAGGGGTAGCCGGCGCGATCGTACGCAATCCAAGCCTTTCGGCGGGCGAGCTGTACATGAACGGGCGGATGATCGTGGAGGGCGGCGAGGCGATGGACCTCGTCCGCCTGCTGACCGCCAACGACCCATGGGAGGGCGGCACCGACAATCTGAGCTCGTCGCTCGGCTGGCGGATGCTGGGCGCGGTGCGGCACCGGCTCGGCCGGATCAACATGGAACGGCGATCGCACCGCAACGTCGCGCATCATTACGACCTGTCCGACCGGCTCTATTCGTTGTTCCTCGACGAGGACCGGCAATATAGCTGCGCCTATTTCCGCTCCCCCGACGATACGCTGGAGGAGGCGCAGAGCGCCAAGAAGGCGCACATCGCCGCCAAGCTGGCGATCCGGCCGGGCATGCGGGTGCTCGACATCGGCTGCGGCTGGGGCGGCATGGCGCTGTACCTGCACCGGCATACGGGCGCCGAGGTGCTGGGCATCACCCTGTCGCAGGAGCAACTGAAGGTCGCGCGCGCCCGCGCGGAGGCGGCGGGCGTCGCCGACAAGGTGCGGTTCGAGCTGATCGACTACCGCAAGGTGGAGGGCACGTTCGACCGCATCGTCTCGGTCGGCATGTTCGAGCATGTCGGGCCGCCGCAATACCGCACCTTCTTCCGCCAGTGCCGCAAGCTGCTGACACCCGACGGCGTCATGCTGCTGCACACGATCGGCCGGCTGGGCGGCCCGGGCGTCACTGACGACTATACCGCCAAGTACATCTTCCCCGGCGGCTACAACCCCGCGCTGTCGGAGATCGTGCGCGCGAGCGAGCCGACGCGGCTGTTCCTGACCGACGTCGAGGTGCTGCGGCTGCATTACGCCTACACGCTGCGCGAATGGTACCGTCGCACCGTCGCGGCGAAGGAGCAGATCGTCGCGCTGTACGACGAGCGCTTCTACCGCATGTGGACCTGGTACCTCGCCGGCGCGGCCTGCGCGTTCGAGAACGGCTCGCTCTGCAACTACCAACTGCAATATTCCCGCAGCCGCACCGCATTGCCGATCGTGCGCGATTACATGACGGCGGACGAGGCGCGGCTGATGGGTGCTCCTCCCGTCATCTCCACGTAGGCGGGAATGACGGCCAGTCTACCGCCTCGCCGTAGGCGGCGTCGGTCCGTGTTTCGCCGCCGCGGCGCGCTCGGCCGGGCTGATGACGCCGTCGTGGTTGGTGTCGTAGCGATCGAACGTCTGCATCATCATCGCCTCCGACTCGGCCAGCGAGATGCGGCCGTCGTGGTTGGTGTCGGTGCTGCGGAACCACAGGTCGGTCAGCTGGCGCGCCTGCTGACGGGTCAGCGGATGGGTCGCGCTGGCCGTCTTCATGTGGTCGAACCGCGCCTCGACCTCGGCCCGGCTGAGCGACCCGTCATGGTCGAGGTCGGTCGCGGCGAACTCGCTGCGCACCAGGGCGAGCGCTCCGGCGCGGTTGTTCTGTGCGGCGGCGGGCAGCGCGAGGACGGTGCCGGCCAGCGCGAGCGCAGATAGGCCGGCCAGCGCCAGCGCGGGAGGAATGCGGATCGTCATGCCCGGCCGCTACCGCCGGGAGGCTGCACGCCCGCTGAACATCGCTGGAGGCCGTTCTGCCTCCACGCTCGCGCCGGAGTTGCGTCCGGCGGGGGCGAGCCGTAAGCGCGCCCGCATGCCCGATACCCAGACCATGCCCTATTTCTCCGCTGCCGGCGGCATCTCCAAGGTTGTCCTCGCCTATTCAGGCGGGCTCGACACCAGCGTGATCCTGAAATGGCTGCAGCAGAATTACGGCTGCGAGGTCGTCACCTTTACCGCCGACCTCGGCCAGGGCGAGGAGCTGGAGCCCGCGCGCCATAAGGCGGAGCTGCTGGGCATCCGACCTGAGAACATCTTCATCGAGGATCTGCGCGAGGAGTTCGTGGCCGACTACGTCTTCCCGATGATGCGCGCCAACGCGCTGTATGAAGGGCTGTACCTGCTCGGCACGTCGATCGCGCGGCCGTTGATCGCCAAGCGCCAGGTCGAGATCGCGCGCCAGGTGGGCGCCGACGCGGTCAGCCACGGCGCGACCGGCAAGGGCAACGACCAGGTGCGGTTCGAGCTCGGCTATTACGCGCTCGCTCCCGACATCAAGGTGATCGCGCCGTGGCGCGAATGGGACCTGACGAGCCGCACCAAGCTGATCGAGTTCGCCGAGGCGCACCAGATCCCGATCGCGAAGGACAAGCGCGGTGAATCGCCCTTCTCGGTCGACTCCAATCTACTCCACACCTCGTCCGAAGGCCGCGTGCTCGAGGATCCGTGGGAGGAGGTGCCGGATTACGTCTTCTCGCGCACGGTGAACCCGGAGGACGCGCCCGACAACCCTGAGACGATCACGATCGACTTCGAGCGCGGCGACGGCGTGGCGCTGAACGGACAGGCGATGAGCCCGGCGACGCTGCTCGCTGCACTCAACGATCTCGGCCGCAAGCATGGCATCGGCCGGCTCGACCTCGTCGAGAACCGCTTCGTCGGCATGAAGTCGCGTGGCATGTACGAGACGCCGGGTGGCACCATCTACCACCTCGCGCATCGCGGCATCGAGCAGCTGACGCTCGACCGCGGCGCCGCGCATCTGAAGGACGAACTCGCGCCGCGCTACGCCGAGCTCATCTACAACGGTTTCTGGTTCAGCCCCGAGCGCGAGATGCTTCAGGCCGCGATCGATCACAGCCAGGAGAAGGTGACGGGTACCGTCCGGCTGAAACTGTACAAGGGCAACGTCGCCGTCACCGGCCGCAAGTCGCCGCACTCGCTCTATTCGGAGAAGGTGGTGACGTTCGAGGACGACCAGGGCGCCTACGACCAGCGCGACGCGGCCGGCTTCATCAAGCTGAACGCGCTCCGGCTGCGGTTGTTGGGGCGGCGGGATCGGTGACGAGCCTCGATCGCCCCACCCGTCACCCCAGCGGACGCTGGGGTCTGTTCGACGGATGAACCGCCACTCGAAGCGATCCCAGCGTCCGCTGGGATGACGGCGATAGGGCGGCGGGCATAACTCGCCGTTAACCACGCGGCTATAACCTGGCCGCGTGAGCACCCGCGCATCCGGACCGACTGGCGGCCTCAAGGGCGACATCGCCGCCGCCGTCGCGCTCGCTGCCGTGCTGGGCGTCGGCTGGACGATCCGCGATTGGCCGGCGCTCTCCACGCTCCGCCTGCCCGACACCGACGACGTGATGCGGCTGCAGCAGGTGCGCGACTGGTTGGGCGGCCAGCGCTGGTCGGACCTTACCCAGCATCGGCTTGGCGCAGCGGGAAGCGGAGGCGTGCCGATGCACTGGTCGCGCCTTGCCGACCTCGGCCCCGCCGCGCTGATCGAGGGGGCGATGCCGCTGGCCGGGCGTCACGCCGCCGAGCTTGCCGCGGTGATCGTCTGGCCGATCGCGCTGTTCGCGCTGGCGCTGACGCTCGTCGCACGCATCGCCCGCACCGTGGCGGGGCCGGGGCCGGCGCGCACCGCCGTCGTCGTCGCCGCGGTCGCCTATCCCGCGACCACCATCTTCCTGCCCGGCCGGATCGACCACCATGGATTGCAGCTCGCGCTGCTGCTCGGCGCGCTGCTGGCGACGATCGGCGCGCCGACGCTGCGGCGCGGCCTCGCCGCGGGCGGCTGCGCGGCGGCGAGCCTGGTGGTCGGGCTGGAGACCGCGCCGCTGCTGGGCGTGCTGGGCGCCGCCGCGGCGGCCTGCTGGGCGTCGGGGGAGACCGGAGCGGAGCGCCGCCTCGTCGGCTGGGCCGTCGGCGCGCTCGCCGGGCTGGCGATCGGCCGCGTCGTGTTCGCGCCCGACGCCTTCGCCTATCCCGCCTGCGACGGCTTCACGCTCGACGCCTGGCGCGCCGCGGCGGTGGCCGGGGCGGGCGCGTTGGTGCTCGGCGCGGTTGGGCTCGCGCGTCCTCCCGTTCCGCTCCGGCTGCGGTGGATCGCCACGATCCTCGTCGGCGGCGGCGCGGCTGTGGCGGCGGTCGCGGTCTCGCCGCGCTGCCTCGCGCCCTATGGTGCCGTCGATCCGCTGCTCGTCCGGCTGTGGCTGTCGCACGTCGGCGAGGCGCAATCGCTGGTCGCCGCGCCCATCGCCACCGCGATCGGCTATGCCGGCGTAATGCTCGCCGGGCTCGTGGCGACGCTCTGGCGGGTGCGCACGGCACCCTCTCGCGCCTGGGCCACGCTGCTCGCGGTGCAGGTCGCCACGTTGCTGGTGACGGCGATGCAGCTGCGCGGTGCCTATGCGGGCGCGATGCTTGGCGCACCGGCGCTCGCCGCCGCTATCGTCGCCGCGCGGGCGCGATCGGCACTGGCGCTGGCCGGCACGTGGCTCGCCTCGGCCGGGATGCTCTACCCGATCGCCGCCGCGGCGGGCACGCGTGCATCGGGCGGAGCGGCCGACACCGGCTGTTCGGCCCCGGCCGTCATCGCCCGGCTCGCGGTTCTGCCCCCTGGCACGTTGCTTGCCCCGATCGACACGGGCGCCTGGGCGATCGCGGCCACACGCCTGCGGCTCGTGTCGGCTCCCTATCATCGCGACAACGCGGGCAATCTCGCCGCCTATCGCTTCTTCCTTGGCCCGTCGGGCGACGCTGGACGTCCGCTCGTCGACGCGTGGAACGTCCGCTACGTGCTGGCTTGTGACGGCGATCTGTCCGCAATGGGCGCGGGCACCGCGACCATGGCACGTCGGCTCGCGACCGCGCACCAGCCGCGCTGGCTCATGCCGCTGCCCGCACCGGCCGGCGCACACCTGTATGCCGTGCGGCGATGATGGTCGTACCCGCCACTGTTCCTTGAAGGGCATATTGTCGTATCGGTCGGCCGCGTAGGCAAGTTCGTGCGTGTACATGGCCGCGCGTGCCCTACGTCAGGCCCGACTTCGGCTGGACGGAGCTACCGCGGCAGCGGCACCGGGCGGCCGCAGTGCAGCTTCGCCAGCAACGCACGCCGGCTTGTAAAGGCGAACGCCGGTTCCTCGCGCCCGAGCGGCGGAAGCACCCCCAGGGCGCGGGTCTGGCTGGCGTCAAGGACCATGACGCGCTGGTGGCGGCACATCGTGACCAGCTGGTCGCCATCGACCTCCGCCAGATCGAGGAGCAACGGACGGCTCAGGCGATCGTCGATCCGCACGATGTCCTGGACGAAGGCGGCGTTCCGCGCGTCGACCAGCACGATGTCGGCCGGCGCAGACTTCGCGAGGCGATAGACCGCCGCATAGGGGCGGACGAAGGCGTGCGACATCCAGAAGCACAACGGCATCGTCAGGCCGATCGCGATCGCGACGCTGCCTCCCAGTATCGAGGCCCGCAGCGGTGCCTCGGGATGCTGGTCGTTCCAGCGGACCCAGCCTTCCGCCGCCAGGAGACAGAAGCAGGGGAGAAGGTGATGAAGATACCGATAGCCGTATCCGTGTGCCTGATAGACCATCGTGACGAGCCCAAAGGCACAGGAGAAGCGCATCGCCCAGAAGATGGTCGGCCGTCCCCGACCGTCCCGCCGCGGGCGCGCGCCAAACGCCGCGAGCGGCAGAAGCAGCACATTCTGCCAGGCGACGAACCGGACGAGGCTGTTGATCGGCTGCCACTCGCGCAAGCGCCTCACGATCGACACCGTCCAGCCCGGCAGGGATTGCGCGAGCACGACGGGTTCGGTCGGGATGCCCATGACGCCACTGAGCAGATGTCCGTAGCCGATCTTCCAGGCCAGCAACGAACAGGCCAGCGCCGCGCCATAGGCCATCGCCACCCGCCACTGTCCGGTCCGGTACAGCCACAGGACGAATCCCGAGGCGAAGATCAGGTGGAACTGAAGCTCGTGAAGCCCGACCGCCGCAAAGCCGATCAGCATGGCCGTCCCGTGCCCCAGGCGACCGCCGCGCACGAACTGCCATAGCCACAGCGCGCTCAGCGCGAATTGTGCGGTCATGGCATAGGCGGACATCGCCATCACCAGCACCTGCGAGGAGGTCAACGCCAACACGACGGCGACGGTCGCTGCCTGGGGCATGTCCGGCCAGAGCCGACGCGCCGACGCCCAGAGCGCGCCCGCACCCGTCGCCAGCAGGATCGGGCCGGCGAGCCAGCGATCGCCCAGCCACGCAGCCGCCGCGCGCAACGCCGAGTTGACCGGCAGATAGGGCGAGACCCACCAGCCGCGATCCATCCATCCATCTGCCCAGAGCGGCATCATCGGCCGGGCGATCGGCGCCAGCGCGGCCGGGATGGCCTGCCCAAGCCGCCCATGGCCGAAGTAGTTGGTGGCCAAGTCGGCCAGCTCTTCGTCGCGCGACAGCGGATAGTGTTCGAGCAGAAGCCCCGCGCCGACATAGGCGATCACGGCCGCCGCCGCGATCGCGGCAAAGACCGCATAGTCCGGAAGTACCGGCTCGCGGCCACCAGCAGGGATCAGCGACAGTCCGGCCAATCCGACGATGCCGATCGTCAGGAGGAAAACGTCCTGGTGGAAGAGATACCAGCGGGGGATCGACGGCGGCATCGCCAGACCGATGACGCCCATCGCCACCAGCAGAAGCAACGCCAGCCGAACCGCACTGGCCCGTAACATGCCCGTACGCGCATTCGCCATGGGCGAACCGGCGCGGAAAGTCGTGATGGGCAAGGGCTGATGACCTCTTTGAAACGAGCACGGCGACGATCGTCCACAAACGTTGCGATCTCGTTCACTACGATCCAGCGTTCCGGGGCCGGGATGATCGGCTTCCCTGCGGTCGGTGCCGTACCGCGGGCGCGCCGCCTCGCGGCGCTTGTCGATGCCCCCCTGCCGGCGCTAGGCAACGGAAGATGAATCCCGCGCCGCCGCTTACCTCACGCCTGGAGGGGAGACCATATTGGTGGCAGACGCGCCGGTTCGTCGCAGTCATGGCGCTGCTCGCGATCGTGCCGCTGCTCCGTCCGGTCATCCCGCCGCTGGTCGATCTGCCCGGCCACATGGGCCGCTACCGCGTGCAGCTCAGCATTGCGGACCAGCCGTGGCTGGCGAACTGGTATGATTTCCATTGGCAGCTGATCGGCAATCTCGGGCTGGACCTCGCCGTGATCCCGATGGCGAAGCTGTTCGGGCTGGAGCTGGGCGTCAAGCTGATCGTGATGGCGATCCCGGCGCTGATCGTCACCGGCCTCCTGTGGATCGCGCGGGAGGTGCACGGGCGCATCCCGGCGACGGCGCTGTTCGCGCTGCCGCTCGCGTACAGCTATCCGTTCCAGTTCGGCTTCGTGAACTTCATGCTGTCGGTCGCGCTGGCGCTCAACCTGTTCGCCTGGTGGCTGCGGCTCGCGCGGCAGGGGCGGCTCGGCTTTCGCGCCGCGCTGTTCGTGCCGCTCTCCTGCGCGTTGTGGGTGTGCCACACCGTCGGTTGGGGCATGCTGGCGGTCTTCGCCTTCTCCGCGGAGATGATCCGCCAGCATGATCGTCTGTTCGGCGTCGCCACGCCAGGGACTCGTGTGCCGTGGCGCCTTGGCGATTTGCGCCGGTGGGGCATCGCCTGGATCCGCGCGGGCATCGGCGTCGTCCCGCTCGCGCTGCCGCTCGCGCTGATGGCGCTGTGGCGGTCGGGGGAGCATGTCGGCGGCCAGACGTTCGACTGGTTCAACTGGCAGGCCAAGTTCCAGTGGCTGCTGATGGTGCTGCGCGACCGCTGGATGGCGTTCGACGTCGCCTCCACCGCGGTGCTGATGCTGATCCTGTTCCGCGGGTTCCGCGATCCCGCGATCGAATATTCGCGCCAGCTGGGCCTCGCGGCGCTGTTCCTGCTGGCGGTGTTCCTGCTGCTGCCGCGCGTCGTGTTCGGATCGGCCTATGCCGACATGCGATTGGCGCCGTTCGCCATCGCGATCGCGGTGATCGCGATCCGACCGCGGCGTGGCCTCTCGTTCCGCGGCGCGAGCACGCTGGCGGTCGCGGGGCTCGTCTTCGTCGTCGTGCGGATGGGCGCCACCACGGTCAGCTACTGGATGTTCGCCGACAGCTATTCCCGCCAGCTCGCCGCACTCGACCATCTGCCGCCCGGCGCGCGGCTCGTCAGCTTCGTCGGCGAAACGTGCCACAACCAGTGGACGATGTCGCGGCTGGAGCATCTGCCCGCGATCGCGCTCGAACGCCGGCTGGCCTACACCAACGACCAATGGTCGATGGCCGGCGCGCAACTGCTGACGACGCGGTATCGCGCGGCGCAGCGCTATGCGCACGACCCGTCGCAGATCGTCACTTCCGTCCAGTGCCCGCGCGAATATTGGCGGCCGATCTCGCGCAGCCTGGCGCGCTTTCCGCGCGACGCGTTCGATTACGTCTGGCTGATCCGCGTGCCGTCCTACGATCCCGCGCTGGAACAGGGGCTGGTGCCGGTGTGGCGGAGCGGCGAGCCGGGCGCGACCGGATCGAGCGCGCTGCTGAAGGTGGACCATGCGATCCCGCCGCCGGCGATGCCCGACAACATCCGCCCGCCGGCGCGGATCATCCCCCGCGCTTGAACGGCGTCATCTCGCCCAGATAGGCCTGGTCGCTCTCGACGGACGCGCGCTCGCGCACGACGAAGTCCGCCACCGCGCGCCGGAATCCTGCGTCCGGGATGTAATGCGCGGACCAGGTCGGCACCGGCGCATAGCCGCGCGCGAGCTTATGCTCCCCCTGCGCGCCCGCCTCCACGGTCGCCAGCCCGCGCGCGATCGCGGCGTCGATCGCCTGGTAATAGCATAGCTCGAAATGGAGGAACGGCACCTCCTGCGCGCAGCCCCAATAGCGGCCGTACAGCGCGTCCGCGCCGATCAGGTTGAGCGCACCGGCGATGGGCCTGCCGCCGCGCAGCGCGAGGATCAGGAGCACCTTGTCCCCCATCGCTTCGCCCAGCATCGAGAAGAAGGGGCGCGTCAGATACGGCCGGCCCCATTTGCGGCTGCCCGTATCCTGATAGAAGCGCCAGAACGCGTCCCAATGGCCCTCGGTGATCGCCGCGCCGGTCAGGTGGACGACCTCAAGCCCCTCGACCGCGGCGGCGCGTTCCTTGCGGATCGCCTTGCGCTTGCGGCTGGCGAGCGCGGCGAGGAAATCGTCGAAGCTCGCATAGCCCTCGTTGCGCCAGTGGAACTGCGTCCCCTCGCGCACCAGCCAGCCCGCCGCCTCGAACGTCGGCAGCTGGTTGGGCGCGACGAACGTCGCGTGCGCGCTCGACAGGCCGTGCTGATCCACCACCGCCTCGATCCCCGCGAGCAACGCGGGCGCCGCCGCCCTCCCTGCGTCGTCGTCGCGCAGCAGCAGCCTGGGGCCAGGCACGGGCGTGAACGGCACCGCGATCTGCAGCTTGGGGTAATAATCGCCGCCTGCCCGGCTCCATGCGTCCGCCCAGCCGTGGTCGAACACATATTCGCCCTGGCTGTGGCTCTTGGCATAGGCGGGCACGACCGCGGCCGGGCGCCCATCTGCGCCGTCGACCACGATCGGGATCGCCTGCCACCCGGTGCGCGCGCCGACGCTGGCGGACCGTTCCAGCGCGTGGAGGAAGGCGTGGGAGACGAACGGATTGCCGGCCCCGGCGCAGGCATCCCACTCCGCGGCCGCGATCGAGCCGACGCCGTCGGCGAGGCGGGCAGTGACGGTGGCTGAGGGAGGGATCGACGATCGGCTCATCGTTGCCGCATGTAGAGGTTTGGAACGGGATGCGCGATGGGAAAGCGCGGTCGCGGGGTCGGTGTTCCTGGACCTTCCAAGGCGGACAAGGCCAGTTGAGACAGGTCTCCGTCGCGCTCTCATGCAGGGAACCGCGGGATCCAAATCGGCAATCCGCGAGCCCGAAAGCAGCCATTCGTCAGGCGCGATCCTTCCCGTTTCCCATCTCCGAGCGGCAATTGCGGGAAAGAGCAATCGGGAACAGATTTTGCGAAAGCAGTCGCGCTCGCCGGCTGTCGGCGCAATCGGCGCGACGACTGTCTCGCTATAAGTTCATTTGTGGGAACCCAAAAGCGGCAGCGTCGATCGCTATGAGTCGATTGTCGCCATCCTGCCACAATCTCCGAGTTTAATCTCACGATCACTAACTAGATGGGAAAGGACGGCTGTTGCGATCGCCTCACCTCCTGCCCGCACTTGCCGCGGTTTTCGCTTGTGCTTCTCTACATGCTCAGTCAGCTTCCAACAAAAGCCTATCTCTCGCGGCAGTATCTCACAATATGTGCGCTACCCCGTCTGGATGGTCTAAGCCGTTCACTTACGTTTATCACTTTCGCAATGGCGCAACTCTTGTGTTCATAGGGGTGGAGCATACCGAAAACCAAGAGGACGATACGCACCTACAAATCAAAGCGGCATTTGATAAATACAAACCATCGTTTGTTTTGGTCGAGGGAACCTCCGCAACAAAGAGCGTCTTTGAATGGTATCGCGACGCGCTCGCAAAGGATGCCAAAGAACGCACAGAAGATGGGCACGCATCCGAGAACCTATATGCGGTAAAACTTGCTGCTGATGCTGGGGCTAACTTCTCGGGTTGGGACTTCAGTCCGGATCAGGACTATAAAGTCCTGGTTGATGACGGATACACGATCAACGACGCGCTTGGCGCGCATCTTCTCCGGTCGCATATCAATCCCTTTTCCGTAGAGGGCAGCGGGCGAGATGTAGAGCGACAAATACGCTATGCTTCGACTGTAAGGCCAGTTTCAAGCTTTGATTACACAGCTTGGTACAGGAATAATTATGGTGAGACGGTCGATCTGAATAACGGAACACCATGCGGTAATGGGATAGGAAGTAAAATCATTGATGACTTAAGCTATCGGCGAAACTTGAACATGGTTTCTCTGATAAATAGCCATGCTCTACCCGGTCGGACAATTCTTGTTGAAGCCGGAGCGAACCATTGGCTAGCGCTCAAGGACTGGCTCTACTCGCGATCAATCTCAGAACGTTAAACGCAGCGCACTCAGTTTGTGACTGACCCGCTCATACTAAATCCGAGCCCGAGCGGGTCGGGGCGCGATTACCTTATTCCCGTTTCACCATCCTTTTCGGGAAAGGCAGCCACGCCATGTATGATCTACTATCTGCACGACGTCGCCAAAAGCTGCTGGACCGCTCGCCGCCAGAATCAGACCTATGGTGTCGTGACTGCTTGGGATGTTGGAACTGCCATGACACCTTCAGGCCGCTCTTTCGCATCTTACGTCCTGCATCCTCCGCGCACGGCTTCGGCCGCAGCGCCGCGACGATGCGTTTTGGTGTTACCTACTGTTACCTACTTTTGCTTGGGCGGGATAATCGCCCCGCTCAATCCAGCGCCGACGCGCTTAGTTCGACGATCGCGTCGACCTCCACCGCGGCGCCCAGCGGCAGTACGGGCACGCCCACCGCGGAGCGGGCGTGGCGGCCGGCGTCGCCGAACAGCGCGACCATCAGTTCGGACGCGCCGTTCGCCACCTGCGGCTGCTGCGTGAAGTCGGGCGCGGAGTTGACGTAGACGCCGAGCTTCACGATTCGGCGCACCCGCCCGAACCCGCCGAGCGCCGCCTTGATCTGCGCCGCGACCATCAGCCCGCACAGCCTGGCGGCCTCCTGCCCCTCCTCGAGGCTCAGCCCCTCGCCCAGCCGCCCGGTGACGAGCGCGCCGTCCTTGAACGGCAACTGCCCCGACAGATGGAGCAGCCCGCCCGCCTCGACCGCCGGCACATAGGCGGCGACGGGGGCCGCCGCCTTGGGGAGCGTCAGGCCGAGGTCGGCGAGCGCGCGCTCGACATGGTCGGCAACAGGGTCGGTCATGCGGGGGCTCCATCATGCGCGGGTACAGGCGTCAAGTCGGGCTTCGGGTCGGGCGCGGGCACGCCGTCGGCGAAGCGCGCCGCGATCCAGTCCCGCGCGTCACGCCAGTCGTCGATCCGCGCATGGGCCGCGGGCGCCGGCGGCACGTTCGGCGCGAGGCTCGGCTCCGACACCATGTGCAGCCGCCACACGCCCGGCGCATGGCGCGCGACCGAGTCGTGATGCACCGCCAAGTCGTCGACGAACACCGTCACCGGCGCTTGCCCGCCCTCCGTATGCTCCGCGACCAGCGCGGCGACCGGTGCGCCCTTGCCGCCCTGGTTGGTCTCGACGCGCACCGCGATGCCGTGGCTCGCGAGCTGTTCCGCCCGCGGCAGGCGGCAAGCGTCCGACACGTTGGTCAGCACCACCACGTCCGCGCTCTCGCGCAACGCGGCCAGCGCCTCGGCGGCGTGCGGCACCAGCGTCTGTCGGTGCATCTGGCCGGGGAAGAAGCCGCCGAGCAGCGCCCACATCTCCTCCGCGGCGGGCGTGCTGCCGTCGGCCTTGGTCATCGCGGTCATGAAATCGTGGTGACCGATCCGGAAGTCGATCGCATGCTCCTCGTCCAGCCAAGTCGAGAAATGGCGCACCATGTGGAGCAGCACCTCGTCGCAATCGGTGACGAGCAATGGGCGGGGATTGGTCATGCGTCCTCCAGCACGCCGCGCGCGGCGACCAGCAGCTCGGGCGGACGGCCGAGTTGCGCGGCGCAGGCGACGAGGTCGGGCTCGTGTCCTTCGAGAAAGCCCAGCACCGCGGCGAGCACCGCCGGATCACCGGCGCGCGCCTTCAGATCCTGCGGGCTCAGCCCGGTCAGGTCGATCAGCCGCAGCGCGCGGGCGGGCTCGGCGAGCGTCCAGACCAGCGCGCGCAACCCCAGCTCCGACGCGAGCACCAGCGCCTCGCCCTCCTCATTCCCGGTTTCTTCCGTCGCCGCCATCGCCTATCCCTCGTCCGCTGTCGGGAGGGACGCGTGGCAAAACGGGTGCTCGTTGTCGAGGACAACGAACTCAATCTCAAGCTGTTCTGCGACCTGTTACGCGCGCACGACTATGTCGCGGAGCCGGTGCGCGACGGACGCCAGGCGGTGGCGCGTGCGCGCGAGACGACGCCGGACCTAATCGTGATGGACATCCAGATGCCCCATGTCACCGGCTACGAGCTGATCCTGGAGCTGAAGGCGGACGAGGACCTGCGCGCCATCCCGATCATGGCGGTGACCGCCTATGCCGGCCGCGGGGACGAGGACCGCATCCGCGCCGCGGGCGCGGACGCCTATGTGTCCAAGCCGATCAGCCTGATGCGCTTCGTTGAGTGCGTGCGGGCGCTCGCGTAAGTTGCTGGAGCGTGAGTTGCTGGCAGTCTAACCAACTCCGCCGTCACCCCGGGCTCGACCCGGGGTCCCGCTTCTTCTCTCCCGCAACCGACCAGGACAGCGGGACCCCGGATCAAGTCCGGGGTGACGGGAAGAATGGATCCCGGCCTTCGCCGGAATGAGATAACAGCAGCCTGTGGGCTGCCCGTCATCTCACTTGATCTTCGATTCCTTGAAGTCGACGTGCTTGCGGACGACAGGATCGTATTTCTTGAACGACAGCTTCTCCGTCTTCGTGCGCGGGTTCTTCTTGGTGACGTAGAAGAAGCCGGTGTCGGCGGAGCTGACGAGCTTGATCTTGATGGTGGTCGGCTTGGCCATGGGCCCGGTCCCTTGCAATAACGATTTGACGCGGACGCGCGGGCGGCCACGTGGAAAGCCGGGCGCATCGCGCAGCGGGGGGGCAAAGTCAAGATCGGGCGCCGCTTAACCGCGTCTTCATCGCCGCCGGTCCATGGTCGCGGCATGGCCAAAGCGCAGCATCGCGACCTACTGTCGACCAGCGGCGACCTGAACGACCGCATCGCCGCGCTCACCGCACGGCTTCCACGGGCGGGCACCGACGAGATCGTCCGCACGCTCGGCGACGTGCGCGCGATCGCCGACGCGCGAGGGCTGCGCGCGGCAGGGACGGTCGCGCACCTGATCGCGCTTGCCGCATCCGCCGGCATCGGGCGCGCGATGGTCGCGCAATGGCTGCCCGTGCTGCGCGACGCGGCCGCGAGCGGGCGCGGCGATGCGCAGGCGAGCGCGAGCTACGCCGCGCTCTGCTCGGTGCGGCTGGCGGGCTAGGCTGGCGGGTCGGCCATGGACGCGTTGATGGCGACGCTGATCGCCGCCGCGCTCGCGCAGGCCGGCGAGAAGACCGCGTGGCTCGCCGCCATCCTCGCCGACCGATACCGGCCCGGGGTGGTGATCGCCGCCGCCACGCTGGCGCTCGCGATCAATTACGCGCTGGCCGCCGCGGCCGGCATGGTCGCGGCACCCATGCTCAGCCCCAACGCCAAGCTGCTGCTGGTCGCACTGTCGCTGCTGCTCGCGGCGGGCGGCGCACCGTTCGCGCCCAAGCGGCCCGACGCGCTGGACGGCTGGCGGATCGGCGGAGCCCTCACCGCGCTGTTCGGCCTGTTCATCATGGCATTCGGCGACGCGACCCAGTTCATTACCGCCGCCCTGGCCGCACGCAGCCCGGTTCCCTGGCTCGCTGCGGTCGGGGCGACGCTCGGCAGCCTCGCGGTGATCGCGCCCGCCGCCGTGCTGGGCGAGGCGGGCTGGCGCCGGCTGCCGCTGACGGCGATCCGCTGGGGGTCTGGCGGCGTGCTGCTGCTGGCGGGCGTCGTGCTGGGGCTGCAGGCGCTGCGGCTGACCTGATCCGCGGCGCGGGAGCGAACCGGCTGCAAGGCCGTTCCTGAACCCCATGCACGCCTTTGCCACGCTGCTCGATTCGCTGATCTACACGCGCTCGCGCAACGCGAAGCTGAAGCTCATCGCCGATTACCTGCTCGCCACGCCCGATCCCGATCGCGGCTGGGCGATGGCGGCGTTGACCGGGGACCTCGACATCCCGGGTGTCAAGCCGGCGGTGATCCGCGCGCTGATCGAGGAGCGCGTCGACCCGGTGCTGTTCCGGATGAGCCGCGACTATGTCGGCGACACGGCCGAGACGATCGCGCTGTTGTGGCCCGAGCAGCCGACGGAGGACACGAGCGAACTGAGCGTGGCGGGTGTGGTCGACACGTTGCTCCACCTCTCGCGATCCGACGCCCCGCGCGCGCTTGCCGGGATGCTCGACCGGCTGGACGCGGAGGAGCGGTTCGCGCTGCTCAAGATGGCGACCGGGGGCTTGCGGGTCGGCGTCTCCGCCCGGCTCGCCAAGACGGCACTCGCGCAGGCGTTCGGGCTCGACGTCGACCATGTCGAGGAGGTGTGGCACGGCCTCGCCCCGCCCTATGCGGAGATATTCGCCTGGGGCCAGGGGCGCGGCGAGCGCCCGACCCCGGCCGACGTGCCGGTATTCCGCCCGTTCATGCTCGCGCACGGGCTGGAAGATGCTCGCGTCGACCTCGCCGACTATGCCGCCGAGTGGAAATGGGACGGCATCCGCGTCCAGATCGTCCATGTCCCGAATGCGGAGGGCGGCCAGACGCGCCTCTACAGTCGCACCGGCGACGACGTGACCGGCAGCTTCCCGGACGTCGCCGCCGCCTTCTCGACGCCGGGCGCGGTGGATGGCGAGCTGCTGGTGCGCGGCGAGCATCAGGGTGGCACGCTGGAGGACGGCGGCGGCGCAGCGAGCTTCAACGCGCTGCAGCAGCGGCTCGGGCGCAAGACGGTGTCGGCGAAGATGCTGGCCGACTATCCCGCCTTCGTCCGCCTTTACGACATCCTGTTCGATGGCGCGGAGGATCTGCGCGAGCTCGGCTGGACGCAGCGGCGCGCGCGGCTGGAGGCGTTCGCGGCCCGGCTCGATCCCGCCCGGTTCGACCTCAGCCAGGTGATCGAGGCGACGGACTTCACCGAGCTGGAGGCGATCCGCGCGACCGCGCGTGACGCGGCGATCGAGGGCGTGATGCTCAAGCGCCGCGACAGTGCCTACGTCCCCGGGCGACGCGCCGGGCTGTGGTACAAATGGAAGCGCGATCCGCTGACCGCCGATTGCGTCGTGATGTACGCGCAACGCGGCAACGGGCGACGCTCGTCCTTCTACAGCGATTTCACCTTCGGCTGCTGGACCGGAGACCCGGCCTCAGGCGGCGAGCTGTTGCCGGTCGGCAAGGCTTATTCCGGCATCACCGATGCGGAGCTCGCCTGGCTGGACAAATGGGTACGCAACCACACGCTCAACCGCTTCGGTCCGGTGCGCGAGGTGACGAAGGAGCTGGTGCTGGAGATCGCGTTCGATTCGCTCCACGGCTCGACGCGGCACAAGTCCGGCATCGCCATGCGCTTCCCCCGAATCGCGCGGCTGCGCACCGACAAGCCGGCGGCGGAGGCCGACCATATCGACACGCTGCGCCGGATGATCGCGGACGGGCCTGCGTGACCCGAGCAGGCTAGGCCGACGGGAGCCCGCCGTCCTCCGGCAGCTTGATCGCGTGCACCTCGCCCGTCGCGGGATCGAACGAGGCGCGATTGTCGCCCTCGGCGGGGGTCGCGGGATCGCCGCCGGCTTCGACGCGATCCTCCTGCCCGCTCGGGAGCGCCCGGCCCTCGGCGCGCTCGCGGCCGATGTCGTAATCCTCGCCGGTGCGGTGATCCGGTTGGTCGAACGGGTTGCCGTCACGGCGGTGATCGGGATCGACCTTGTCGTGGTCGTCGTCGGGGCTGGTCATCGCGCAATCTCCTGTATCGCTGGAACGCGCAGCGTCGCCGCTCGTGCCACGCGCCTCCAGCCGCACCGGATTCGAAGGACCAATGCAAACGGCCCGCCCGGATCGCTCCGGACGGGCCGCTATCGCATCACGTCGGTGACGGCGACCGGGTGGACTCAGCCACCCGCCTGGAGGTTCACCGCCGCATATTTGCCGCGACGGTCGACCTCCAGCTCGAACTCGAGCTTGTCGCCCTCGTTCAGCGTCTGCATGCCGGCGCGCTCAACGGCCGAGATGTGGACGAACGCATCGGGCTGGCCATCGTCGCGCTGGATGAAGCCGAAGCCCTTCATGGCGTTGAAGAACTTGACCGTGCCGGTCGCCTTCTCGCCGGTCAGCTGACGCTGGGGCGCGCCACCGGCACCGCCACCCGCGCCACCGCCGAAGCCGCCGCGATCGCCACCCGCAGGACGGGGAGCACGATCACCACCACGCTCGAACCCGCCCTCGCGCGGCTCACGCGGGGGGCCGCGATCGGTGACCGCCATCGGTTCGCCCTCGATCTTGAGCTCGGTAGCCGAGATGCGGCCGCCGCGGTCGACGAGCGTGAAGCCGAGCGGCTGGCCCTCCGCCAACGCGGTCAGGCCGGCCTGCTCGACCGCGGAGATGTGGACGAACACGTCCTCGCCGCCATCATCGCGCACGACGAAGCCGAAACCCTTCTGCGCGTTGAAGAACTTGACCGTTCCCTTGCCCTCGCCGACCACCTGGGGAGGCATGCCGCGACCACCGCCGCCGCCACCGCCCGAGAAGCCGCCGCTACCGCCACCGCCGGAGAAGCCGCCGCCGCCACCGCCGCGATAGCCACCGCCACCACCGCCGCCGCCGAAGCTGCTGCCGCCACCGAAGCCGCCGCGATCACCGCCGCCGTAGCTGCTGCCGCCACCGTAGCTGCTGCCGCCGCCAAAGCTGCTGCCGCCGCCACCGAAGCTGCTACCGCCGCCGAACTCACTGTCGCCGCCGCCGAAGCTGTCGCGCTTGTCGCGGCCACGCCCGCCACGGTTTCCGCGGCCACCCTTGTCGAAACTCATAAGCCCTGTTCGTCTTCCACGTTCGCCCGTATGTGCCTCTAAAGGACCCGATCCGGACGACGAACGCAGGCCTTCGGGCGCCGTCTCGCATGCGCCACATTCTCGCCATATCCTATTTGACGCCTTCCTGCGAGGGAGATTCTTCGCAGCGACGCGTCGTATGATGGCAAATCGCGCGGTGATGGCAGTCCTTGCCGCGACTTGGCGCTCGATCGGCGTAGCGAACCCGCGGCCTGGCCCGCGCTCGCGACGCCGGTGGCGCTCGGATCGGTCAACCCTTCATCAAGTCGGTGTGCCCCGTTCCCGCCCCATTGAGGCTTGCCCCGCGCCCCGCTAGGGCCAAGGCATGAGCGTATATCTCCACGAGGAAGACCTATCGTCGGCCCATCCGAACGGCGGGGACCTGTTCGCCCCCGGCGCGGCGATCGCCGTCGATACCGAGACGATGGGGCTCGTCACCCCGCGCGACCGGCTGTGCGTCGTGCAGCTGTCGGACGGTCGCGGGGACGAGCATCTGGTGCGCTTCGTCGCCGGCAGCGGCTATGCGGCGCCGCGACTGAAGGCGCTGCTCGCCGATCCCGCCCGGCTGAAGCTCTACCATTTCGGGCGGTTCGACATCGCCGCCGTGCAGCATTACCTCGGCGTCCTCGCCGCGCCGGCCTGGGACACCAAGATCGCGTCGCGGCTGGTGCGCACCTACACCGATCGCCACGGCCTCAAGGAACTGGTGCGCGAGTTGCTGGGGCAGGAATTGTCCAAGGCGCAGCAATCGTCAGACTGGGGCTCGCCCACGCTGACCGACGCGCAAAAGGATTACGCCGCCTCCGACGTCCGCTTCCTTCACCGTCTGAAGGACGAGCTGGAGCGCCGGCTGGTGCGCGAGGGGCGGATGGAACTGGCGCAGGCGTGTTTCGACTTCCTGCCGACGCGCGCCGCGCTCGACCTTGCCGGCTGGCCAGAGATCGACATCTTCGCGCATGTCTGATGGGCTGGTACTGCCCATCGGCCGGCCGCCCCGTACCGCGCGCCAGCGCTGGGCGCTGCCGGGCAGCAACCACGATCGGCTGGTCGCGGTGCTGCGCGTCGGCCTGCCGGTCGCGATCGGCGTGCTGTTCGCCTTCCTGGTGATGGCGCCGCTGACCGGCGGCGGCGACGTGTCGTTCCTGCTCGACAAGAACAAGGTGGAGGTGGCGCACGAACGCCTGCGCATCCAGGCGGCGCGCTATCGCGGGCAGGACGGCAAGGGCGAGCCCTTCACGCTCGACGCTGGCCAGGCGGTGCAGAAAAGCTCCGCCGAGCCGATCGTCCAGATCAAGACGCTCGACGCCACGCTGAAGCTCGCGGACGGCCCCGCGACGGTCAAGGCGGACCGTGGCCGCTACGACATGGGCACCGACAAGGTCGCAATCGTCGGCCCGGTGCGCGTCGACGGGCCGCGCGGTTACCGGCTCGACACGCACGACGCGGTCCTCGACTTGAAGACGCGCAAGATGGCGAGCGGCGGCCTCGCGACCGGCACGCTGCCGCAGGGCGTGTTCAGCGCCGACCATCTGGACGCGGACCTCGACAGCCAGGACGTCCGGCTCGACGGCCATGCCCGCTTGCGGATCGTGCCGGGACGGGCGAAATAGCGGCCATGCGTGTCCTGCTCCTGCCCGTCCTGCCGATCCTGCTCGCCATGGCGGTCCCCGCGGCCGCGCAGTCGCGCCACGACTCCAACGCGCCGATGAACTTCGGCGCGGACCATATCGAGCTGCAGGACAAGGCGAACCGCGGTGTGCTGACCGGCAACGTCATCGTGACGCAGGCCGAGATGACGCTGACCGCGCAGCGGATGACGGTCGCCTACACCGGCAAGGTCGCCGATGGGCACCCGCAGATCTCCCGCGTCGACGCGGCGGGCGATGTGGTGGTGAAGCGCCCGGACCAGACCGCGACCGGCCGGTTCGGCGTCTATGACATTGACCGGCGGCTCGTCACGATGCTGGGCGGGGTGACGCTCCACCAGGGCGCCAACACCGTCAACGGATCGCGGCTGACGATGAACCTCGACACTGGCCGTGCGGTGGTCGACGGCTCGGCGGTGGCGGGCGGCGGCGGCACGCCGGGCACGACCCAGGCGGCCCCGGGCGGACGCGTGACGGGCACGTTCTCCGTGCCGAAGCGCGATGGGGCGACCGCAAAGTAAGACTTAGCCACCTCCGCCAAACGTCGTCACCCCAGCGAACGCTGGGGTCTCCAGGTCGTGGCCGGATGCCTGTCGAGGCGACCTCAGCGTTCGCTGGGGGTCACGAGCCGCATCATGCATGTTCCCTGCCAACCCGATCGGCGGTAACGAACGCTCAACCAGCTTCTGCGAGGCCGATACCGCGCCATGACCGACACCGCCGCCCCTCCTTCCCATCTCGCCGAGATCGACGCGATCCACGAGGCCCCCGTCGGCCGCGGCCTGCAGGTCGTGTCGATCGCCAAGAGCTACGACAAGCGCACCGTCCTCACCGACGTCTCCGTCTCGGTCGGGCGCGGCGAGGTCATCGGGCTGCTCGGCCCCAACGGCGCGGGCAAGACGACGTGCTTCTATTCCGTCATGGGCCTGGTGAAGCCCGACTCGGGCCGCATCATGCTCGACGGTGACGACATCACCGGCCTGCCGATGTACCGGCGCGCGATCCTCGGCCTGAGCTATCTGCCGCAGGAGACGAGCATCTTCCGCGGACTGTCGGTCGAGAAGAACATCTCGACGGTGCTGGAGCTCGCTGAGTCCGACAAGACGGTGCGCGCGGCCAAGCTCGAGCGGCTGCTGGGCGAGTTCGGCCTGACGCGATTGCGCGACGCGCCCGCGATGGCGCTGTCGGGCGGCGAGCGCCGCCGTGCCGAGATCGCCCGCGCGCTCGCCGCCGAACCCTCGATCATGCTGCTCGACGAGCCGTTCGCCGGCATCGACCCGATCTCGATCGCCGACATCCGCGATCTGGTGAAGGACCTGAAGCGCCGCGACATCGGCGTGCTCATAACCGACCACAATGTCCGCGAGACGCTCGACATCGTCGACCGCGCATACATCATCTACGACGGCCGCGTGCTGTTCGCGGGCTCGCCGGCCGAACTGGTGGCCGATGCCAACGTGCGCCGGCTCTACCTGGGCGAGAGTTTCAGTTTGTAGGGACATGACAACGCCGGTCCCTTTCTTCATCCTCCCCCGCCAGGGGGAGGTGGGCCGCGTCAGCGGCTCGGAGGGGGAGGACAAGACCGCAGTCGTGATTGCCATCCGCCCCCTCCGTCTCGCTGCGCGAGCCACCTCCCCCTGGCGGGGGAGGAAAGCATATCGTCCATGACCCTCGCCCCGCGCCTGGACCTTCGCCAGTCGCAGTCGCTGGTGATGACGCCGCAGTTGCAGCAGGCGATCAAGCTGCTCGCCCTGTCCAACCTCGAGATCGAGGGCGTGATCGCCGAGGAGATCGAGAAGAACCCGCTGCTCGAAGCCATGGCGCCCGAGGCCGATGCGGTCGGCGCGCCCGAGCCTCTCGCAACCCTCCGCGACGAACCAGCGGGCGCCGACGAGCTGGTGATGGCGGGTGCCGGCGCGGGCGAGGCGTCGCTCGACGCGGACCTGACCACCTCCGCCTTCGACGACTCCGCCAGCGACATGGCCGGATCGCTCGACGGCGCCCTCGGCCTGTCGGGCGGGTCTGCGCCGGGCGGCGGCGGGAGCGAAGGCGGCGAGCTGCCGGACCTCGACGCGCTGCCGGGTGCCGCGACGACGCTTGCCGAGCATCTGCTCGCGCAGGCGGGCGAGGTGCTGTCGGGCGTCGACCTGTTCGTCGCCGCCCACCTGATCGACCAGATCGACGAGGCCGGTTACTTGCGCGTCACGCTGCGCGAGGTCGCCGACCGGCTGGGCGTGCCGCTGGCCACCGTCGAGCGCGTGCTCGCCGCGATCCAGGCGTTCGAGCCCACCGGCGTCGGCGCGCGCGACCTGGCCGAATGCCTGGCGCTCCAGGCGCGCGAGGCGGACCGCTACGATCCCGCGATGGCGCGGCTGATCGACAACCTCGACCACCTCGCGCGCAGCGACCTTGCCCGGCTCAAGCGGCTGTGCGGCGTCGATGACGAGGACATGGCCGACATGATCCGCGAGCTGCGCGGCTATGATCCCAAGCCGGGCTGTCGGCTGGGCGGCGAGCCCGCGCAGGCGGTGGTGCCCGACCTGTTCGTGGCGCGGCGCGGCACCGGGGCGGGCGCGGTCTGGGCCGTGGAGATCAACGCCGCGACGCTGCCGCGCGTGCTGGTGGACCGGCGCTATTATGCCGAGCTGTCGACCGGACCGCAGGACAAGGCCGGCCGCGCCTGGCTGTCGGACATGCTCGCGAGCGCCAATTGGCTGGTCAAGGCGCTCGACCAGCGCCAGCGCACGATCGTCAAGGTCGCCGCCGAGATCGTGAAGCAGCAGGAGCCGTTCTTCCTACGCGGCGTCGCCCACCTGCGCCCGCTGACGCTACGCACGGTGGCGGACGCGGTCGGCCTGCATGAGTCCACCGTCAGCCGGGTGACGAGCAACAAATATCTGTCGTGCGCGCGCGGGCTGTTCGAGCTCAAATATTTCTTCACCAGCGCGATCCAGGCGGCGGACGGCGGCGAGGCGGTGTCGGCGCAGGCGGTGAAGGCCGCGATCCGCACGCTGATCGCGGCCGAGGGCGCGGCGGTCCTGTCCGACGACACGCTGGTGGAACGGCTGAATGATGCGGGGTTCGACATCGCACGGCGGACGGTGGCGAAATATCGGGAAGCGCTGGGCATCGGGAGCTCGGTGCAGCGGAGAAGGGCGCGGGTGATGGCGGGGGCGTAGCGGATCAAGCGACCTGCCGGGGGCAGGTCGCCCGCTACGCCCGGTCCGCGAGGCGGACCGCCGTGGCCCGACATGAAGAAGCCCTAAGCCAGCGACCCGAGGCCTTCGACATCACGTGCCAAGGCTTGTTATCGCAACGGACATCGCCGCCCGGAAAAACCGAGGTCTTGAGGTTTGCGAAGTCCGGGAACTCTCAAACGAGCGAGGCTGTTAAAATGAGTGCGGACGGCAATCTACCCGAACGGCCTCGTCCGGACTAGCCGGGCTGTCGGGAACCACCTGTTTGTCGTACTTCGTGATTAGAGACCGGCTTTCCCGTATCCGACACCTGAACGGCACGACACGGCGATAAACAGAACTGCAGCCTCCGGGCCAGGTAGCTATCGCAAGACTTAAGATGATAGGCTCAAATTAGTTCACCAGATATACCATTAAACGACTTAGAGAGATCAGTAAACCAAACATGGTCCGTAGCAGGTCGCCGTAGCAGTAGCCCACAATACACACGAGGCTTAGCAGGCGGAGTGTCGGGCAACACCGTACAAAGGAATGGGCCTCTAATTTCCCAGTGCCCCTTCTCTGGCGGAGCATAGTCGTGAGTTACAGAGATACTGCCGTCAGCTCCAAAAAAGACATCTTCTGAAACCCCCTCTCAATCGCGCGACCTCTGAGGACGCTCGCAATCTCCTGCCCTTTGTAAATATTATAATACTCGCCTCCAAACGTATAGAGTTTAGGAATATCCAGATGTGAGGGTCCTGCGACGAGGTACGTCCGAAATAACTTAGGTGATTGTTCTTGCGATGGCTTTCGATCGCAACCCGAGAAGACAGCACATACAACTGCGCAAGTCACCAACCCTAAGAGATTTTCTCTCATAGGCAACACTTTGACACGTAGCACGACCGGTCGTACGTAGGAGAGTGACGACCGTCGACGCCAATCGCCGATCGGTATTCCACCGTTCGACTGCTTACTATGATCGTCTCCATGTGATCTGCCTACCGGGGAAAAGCCTTGTCCTCTACCAATGAAAAGGCCGAAAACGCTCTAATGACTAATTCTTGGCGTGAGGTGAACAGCAGCTTGGCTCGGAGCTAAACGTTCATCGGGTTGGCTCGTCTCAGTGGGAGCTTTTTTTCGCTTCTGTCGGATAACATATGACTCCCGTGCGGGCGAACGCAGCCGAGCGGCTTGCCATCCGCCTATGAGCCATACTGACCGACAAACCCTGTCGGATTAGCGGACTGTGCGACAACCCCCCAAGTAAGGTTTGTCGACATCTTACCATTCAGGACGGCTGCGAGCCATCCTGGTCGCCGGCTGACCCCGGCTTGCAATGTTGGATCGGCCGTGAGAGCGCAGCCGTGCTCTTTGGCATCGTTATTGTCGCCTCGCCTCGCGCGTACGCGAAGGGCGTGGGACTTCCGCGACCGTGGCGGCTCGGTCAAGCGCGGAAACTCACATCATCGATGGGCCGCGCCTGAGCTCGACCTTCGAGAAGTCATTTCGATTTTGGTGGCGGCACCCCGTCCCGGTCAGCTTCGGCAAATAGGATTTCGGTGTTACCTACTGTTACCTACTTTTCGCGGCGGTGGTGTTTTTGACCGGTTTAAGAAGGGGCGCCGTGGCAAAGAGCAACGGGTCGGTCATGCCCCGGCATGACCTAAAGACTGCGGGGCAGCCTTTACCCGATGCTGCCGTCGATCGGCGCCTCACGCGCCGTCGGCCGGACGCGCTTAGTGCGCTCGTCGGCAGCTCCACTGCCGGCTCGCCAGCGCGTCAGTCATCCTCATCTTCAAACCCCACCAGCGCCAGCGCGCGCGCCTTCATCTGCCGTTGCGCACACCAGTGGACCAGCGCCTCCTCGCGGCCGTGTGTCACCCACACTTCCTTGGGCGCGATTTCGGTCAGCGTGTCGGTCAGCTCGTCCCAGTCGGCGTGATCGGACAGGATCAGCGGCAGTTCGACGTTCTTCTGCCGCGCCCGCTGGCGCACCCGCATCCAGCCCGATGCCATCGCGGTGATCGGATCGGGCAGCCGCCGCGACCAGCGGTCGTTGAGCGCCGACGGCGGACACATCACGACATGGCCCGCGATCTCCGCCTTCGCCACCCCCGCCGCCGGGCGCAGGTCGCCCAGCACCACGCCCTGCTCGACGTACAGGTCGCACAGGCGTTGCAGCGCGCCGTGGAGATAGATCGGCGCCTCGTGCCCGCGCACCCGCAGCTCGGCGATGACCCGCTGCGCCTTGCCGAGCGCATAGGCGCCGACCAGCACGCAGCGATCGGGGTTGGCGTGGAGCGCGGCGACCAGCTTGTCGATCTCGTCGCCCGTGTCGGGGTGGCGGAACACCGGCAGCGCGAAGGTCGCCTCCGTCACGAACACGTCGCACTTCACCGGCTCGAACGGGGCGCAGGTCGGGTCCGCGCGGCGCTTGTAGTCGCCCGACACGACGATCCGCTCGCCCCGCCAGTCGAGCACGATCTGCGCGGAGCCGAGCACGTGGCCGGCGGGCACGTAGCCCACGTCGACCTCATTGCCCTCGGGGCCCATGCGGATCGTCTGGCCGTATTCGACCGGATGGCCCGCTTGCGCGCCGTAGCGGCAGTCCATGATCGCCAGCGTCTGCGGCGTCGCCCACACCGCGCCATGGCCGCCGCGCGCATGGTCGGCATGGCCGTGGGTGATGAGCGCGCGGGCGACGGGCTCCGACGGGTCGATCCACGCGTCCGCCGGCCGCACGTAGATGCCGTGCGGGTGCGGCTCGATCCAGTCGCCCAACCTGCTGCTGCCGTTCGCCATATCGACGATATGGCGCCGAACGGCACGGCCGCCAACCATGTCCCGCCGACAGGATCGTTTCGCGGCCGTCGCTCGTTGCAAGGGTCGACGGATACGGGAGCGGATCGTGAATAACCCCACTTTATACGGGCTGGTCGTGATCGCGGGCTTCATCATCCTGGGTGCCGCGATCGCCTATGCCATGGCGCGCAACAAGCAGACACCGCACGAGGAACGCCGCACCGAGGAAGCCACGCGCGCGCTGTACGATGAGAAGCCGGGTCAGGACGAGGCGCCGCGGTAGCGGTCGAGCCCTCGACACCGTCCGCCCTGAGCTTGTCGAAGGGCTGTCCTTTCTCCGCCGCGAAGAAGAACAGTGCTTCGACAAGCTCAGCATGAACGGAGTGGTTTGAGCGAGGCTGCTGCGCTCCCTGCCCCGCTCGCCGACTGGTTCGCTGCCCGTGGCTGGCGGCCCCGGCGCCACCAGACCGAGATGCTGGAGCGGGCGCAGACCGGGCGGCATGCGCTGCTGGTCGCCGCGACCGGGGCGGGTAAGACGCTGGCGGGGTTCCTGCCCACCCTGGTCGATCTGATCGAGCGTCCACGCGCCGGCCTCCACACGCTGTACGTGTCGCCGCTCAAGGCGCTGGCGGTCGACATCCGCCGCAACCTGCTCGGCCCCATCGAGGAGATGGGCGTCGACATCGCGGTCGAGACGCGCACCGGCGATACGCCGTCCGACCGCAAGGCGCGCCAGCGGATCAAGCCGCCGCAGATCCTGCTGACGACGCCCGAGTCGCTGTCGCTGCTGCTCAGCTACCCCGATGCGGCGCTCCTGTTCGCCGGGCTCCGCACGATCGTTGTCGACGAGGTCCACGCGTTCGCCACCGGCAAGCGCGGCGACCTGCTGAGCCTGTGCATGGCGCGGCTGCAGCGGCTGGCCCCCGAGACGCGCCGCGTCGCACTGTCGGCGACGGTGGCGGACCCGGACGGCTACCGCGCCTGGCTCGCGCCCGACGGCGACATCGACGCGGTCGACCTGGTGCTCGGCGAACCGGGCGCGGATCCCGACATCACGATCCTGCTGCCCGAGGGGCGCATCCCCTGGTCGGGCCACTCCGGTCGCTATGCAGCCGCGCAGGTGATGGCGGAGATCGAGACGCATCGCACCTCGATCGTCTTCTGCAACACCCGCAGCCTCGCCGAACTGATCTTCCAGGACTTGTGGAAGGTGAACAGCCTGTCGCTGCCGATCGGCGTCCACCACGGCAGCCTGGCGCTGGAAGCGAGGCGCAAGGTGGAGGGGGCGATGGCCGACGGCCGGCTGCGCGCGCTGGTCGCGACCGCCAGCCTCGACCTCGGCGTCGACTGGGGCGACGTCGACTGCGTGATCCAGATGGGCGCGCCCAAGGGCTCATCGCGCCTCCTCCAGCGGATCGGCCGCGCCAACCACCGCCTGGACGAGGCGTCGGAGGCGATTCTCGTGCCCGGCAACCGGTTCGAGTATCTCGAAGCGCGCGCCGCGCTCGACGCGGTGGAGGCGGGCGAGCTCGATCCCGACATCTTCCGCCCCGGCGCGCTCGACGTGCTGGCGCAGCATGTGATGGCGGTCGCCTGCGCCGGCCCGTTCCGCGAGGCGGAGCTGCTGGACGAGATCCGCTCGGCGCTCCCATACTCCGCGCTGACCGACGAGCTGTTCACCCGCGTGCTCGGCTTCATCCGCGACGGCGGCTATTCGCTGCGGGCGTACGACCGATTCAAGCGGCTGGTTGAGGAGGCGGATGGTACATGGCGCGTCGCCCACCCCCGCTTCATCGCGCAGCACCGCATGAACGCCGGCATCATCGTCGAGGCGACGATGCTCGAGGTGCGGTTCAAGAACGGCCGCAACCTCGGCCGCGTCGAGGAGGCGTTCGGCGCGACGCTGAGCCCAGGCGACACCTTCTTCTTCGCCGGGCTGAGCCTCGAGGTCGAGCGGATGGACACCGAGCAGCTGGTGGTCCGCGCGACGAGCAAGCCCGCGCGCATCCCGACCTATGGCGGCAGCCGGATGCCGCTGTCGACCAATCTCGCCGATCGCGTGCGCGGGTTCCTGGCCGCGCCGGACGAATGGGCGCGCTTCCCTGACGACGTGCGCGAATGGCTGGAATATCAGTCGAAACGCTCGGTCCTGCCCCGCCCCGGCCAGTTGCTCGTCGAGACGTTCCCGCGCGAGGGACGGCATTACATGGTCGCCTACAGCTTCGAGGGGTGGAACGCGCACCAGTCGCTCGGCATGCTCGTCACGCAGCGGATGGAGGCGCGCGGACTGAAGCCGATCGGCTTCGTGTCGAACGATTATGCGCTCGCAACCTATGGGCTGGCGAAGATCACCGATCCCGCCGCGCTGTTCTCGCCCGACCTGCTGGAGGACGAGTTCGTCGAGTGGGTGCAGAGCTCCGCGCTGCTGAAACGTGCGTTCCGCGAGGTGGCGGTGATCGGCGGGCTGGTGGAGCGTCAGCATCCGGGCAAGCGCAAGACGGGCCGACAGGTGACCTTCTCGACCGACCTCATCTACGACGTGCTGCGCAAATACGAGCCGGGCCACCTGCTGCTGGAGGCGGCTTGGGCCGACGCGCGGGCGCGGATGACGGATGTCGGCCGGCTCGCAAACCTGCTCGATACCGCCGCGGCGCGGATGGTGCACGTCGACCTGCCCCGCGTCACGCCGCTGGCGGTGCCAGTGCTGACGCTGATCGGTCGCGAGCGGGTGGCGACGGGCAGCGCCGACGACGCGCTGCTGATCGAGGCGGAGGCGCTGGCCGCCGAAGCGATGACGCTGGATTGATAACGCCGGCGCGATCGGCTCTATTCGCACAGGGGCTATGGGGGACATGACGATGCGGCGACTGATGATGGCGGCGATGCTGGCAACGGCGGCCGGGGCGACCGCCGCACCGGCGCAGTTGCGCCCCGACCAGCAGGCGTTCCGCGCGATCTATCAACAGTTGATCGAGACCAACACGACGCTCTCGTCCGGCAGTTGTACGCAGGCGGCGGGGCAGATCGCTGATCGGCTGGCGACGGCCGGATATCCCGCCGCCGACGTCACCCGCTTCTCGGTCCCGGAGCATCCCAAGGACGGCGGGCTGGTCGCGGTGCTGTCGGGCAGCGACCCGGCGGCCAAGCCAATCCTGCTGCTCGCGCACCTCGACGTGGTGGAGGCCAAGCGCGAGGACTGGACGCGCGACCCGTTCCGCCTCGTCGAGGAGAACGGCTATTTCTACGCTCGCGGCGCGACTGACGACAAGGCCATGGCGGCGATCTGGGCGGACACGATGATCCGCCTGCGCGCCGGCGCCCGCCCACGCCGGACGGTCAAGCTGGCGCTCACCTGCGGCGAGGAGACGACCTTCGCGTTCGACGGTGCGGAGTGGCTGGCGAAGAACCGGCCCGACCTGGTCGCCGCCGAGTTCGCGCTGAACGAGGGCGGCGGCGGGCGCAACGACGCGGCCGGCCGGCGCCAGCAGCTGAACGTGCAGGTCGGCGAGAAGGCGGCGCAGAACTATACCTTCCTGGTGACCAACCCGGGCGGCCATTCCAGCCAGCCGCTGCCCGACAACGCGATCTACGACCTCGCCGACGCGCTGGAGCGGGTGCGCGGCCACGAGTTCCCGGTCCGCTTCACCGACACCACGCGCGCCTATTTCACCGCGACCGCCAGGCAGACCGGCGGCGAGACGGGAGCGGCGATCGCGCGCCTGCTGGCCGATCCCAACGACAAGGCCGCCGATGCGATCGTCAGCCGGGACAAGGCGATGCACTCGACGCTGCGCACCACGTGCGTCGCGACCTTGCTGTCGGCCGGCCATGCGGAGAATGCGCTGCCGCAGCGCGCGACCGCGAACGTGAACTGCCGCATCTTCCCCGGCGAGACGGTGGCGGACACGCTGGCGACGCTGAAGATGCTGGGCGGACCCAAGGTGACGGTGACCGCGAACGAGCCGATCCGACCGGTCGCGCAGCCGCCCGCGCTTGATCCCAAGGTGATCGACCCGATGCGCGCGGTCGCGGCGAAGCATTTCCCGGGGATGCCGCTGGTGCCGCTGATGTCGACGGGCGCCACCGACGGCATCTTCCTGGAGGCGATCGGCATCCCGGTCTATGGCGCGCCGGGGCTGTTCACCGATCCGGATCTGAACAACATCCACGGCCTGAACGAGAAGATGGGTGTCCGCGCGCTGTATGACGGGCGCGACTATCTCTACGACCTGGTCCGCGCCTACGCGGGCTGAAGGCTTATCGAGCAGGCGTGCTCCGGGCGGTCGTGGCGGCCTCGGCCATCGCATGGCCCGCGGCCTCCACCTCGCGGCGACAGCGGGCGGTCTCGGCGTCCATCTGGGCCGCGATGTCGTTGGCCACGGTGCGCAGCGAGGCACCGAGGTCGATGCCCGGGTTGCGGCCCATCAGCTTGCCGTAGAAGAACAGCGTGCCGTAGCGGTTGGCCTGCGCCACCGCGCTCGTCTGCGCGGGATCGCCAGCGAGGTAAGCGAAGGCGGCGAGGCAGCGTTCGTCCGCCACATCCGGCGATACGGCGGGTGGGGGAGCGGGCGTCGGAACCGGCGCCGGCATCGGCGCCGCCTGGAGGAGGATCAGTGCGAGCAGGGCGGCGGCGGTCGGCATCAACGGCTATCCCCTCAGACGGTAACCTGCTCGCCGAGTTCGAGCACCTTGCCCGGCGGGATGCGCAGGAACTCGGTCGGATCGCTGGCATTGCGCTGCAGGAACATGAAGATGCGGTCCTGCCACAAGGGCATGCCCTGCTCCGCATCGGGCTTCAACGTGTTGCGCCCGATGAAGAACGAGGTTCGCATCGGATCGCCGACCAGCCCCTTCCCGTCCCGCCGCGACAGGCCGAGGTCGCGCGGCACGTCCGGCGACTCCATGAACCCGTAGCTGAGCACCGCCGTCGAGAAATTGTCGTCGATCCGCTCGACCGACAGCCGCTTCTCGTCGGACACCAGCGGGCGATCGGCGGTGCGGATCGACACGATCAGGTTGCGCTGGTGCAGCACCTTGTTGTGCTTGAGGTTGTGGAGCAGCGCGCCCGGCGCGCCGACGGGGTTGGCCGTCAGGAACACCGCTGTGCCCTCCACCCGCTCGGGCGGTCGCTTGGCGAGCGCGGCGGCGAGGTCGGCGAGTGGGATCGCCTGCGTCGCCTCGAACCGGCGCACGATGCCGCGCCCGCGCCACCAGGTGGAGATCAGCATGCCGACGGCGGCCGCCACCAGCAGCGGTACCCAGCCGCCTTCCACCACGCGCAGGATGTTGGCGCCGAAGAACACGAGGTCGAGCGTAAGGAACGGCAGGATCACCGCGATCGCGAGCGCGCGCGACCAATTCCAGCGATGCCGCACCACGACATAGGCGAGGCAGGTGGTGATCACCATCGTGCCGGTCACCGCGATCCCATAGGCGGCGGCCATCGCCGACGAGGTGCGGAACTGCACGACCAGCACGAGCACGCCGATCATCAGCAGCCAGTTGATCGCGGGCAGGTAGATCTGCCCCGAGCTGGTCGCGGACGTGTTGCGGATGCGCAGCCGCGGCAGCAGGCCGAGCTGGATCGCCTGCTGCGTCAGCGAATAGGCGCCGGTGATGACCGCCTGGCTGGCGATGATCGTGGCGAGCCCCGCCAGCACGATCAGCTCGGCGCGGACCGGCTCGGGCGCCATCAGGAAGAACCAGCTCTGGTTGACGAACGGCACATGCGCGATGTGCGCCCGCTCGAGCGCGGCGAGCGCGAACGCGCCCTGGCCGAGGTAGTTGAGCACCAGCGCGGGCGCGGCGAGGAAGAACCAGCCGATGCGGATCGGCTTCACCCCGAAATGGCCCATGTCGGCGGTCAGCGCCTCCGCGCCCGTCACCGTCAGGAACACCGCGCCCAGCACGAACAGTCCGGTGATGCCGTGCGTCGCCAGCAGCTCGACGCCATAGGTCGGCAACAGCACGCGGACGATCGATGGCTCGTCGGCGATATGCCACACGCCCAGCGCGCCGATGGTCAGGAACCATAGGATGCAGATCGGCCCGAACAGCCGGGCGATGCCCGCCGTGCCCCGCGCCTGGATCGCGAACAGCGCGACGAGGATCACGATCGTGACGATCACCACGGTGTTCTGGTCGAAGAAGGCGGCCGTCGCGGGGATCGTCTGCATGCCCTCCACCGCCGACAGCACCGACAGCGCGGGTGTGATGATCGCGTCGCCATAGAACAGCGCCGCGCCCGCCGCGCCGAGCAGCAGCGCGGTGCGCGACCGCCAGCCCAGTGCCCGCCGTGCCAGCGCCGCCAGCGCGAGCACGCCGCCCTCCCCCTGGTTGTCCGCGCGCATCAGGAACAGCACGTATTTGACGGTCACGACCAGGAACAGCGCCCACAAGGCGAGGCTGAGCACGCCCAATATCTCCGACGGATCGATCCCGTCGCCGGCAGCGGGGGTCAGCGCGTCGCGGAAGGCGTACAGCGGGCTGGTGCCGATGTCGCCGAACACCACCCCCAACGCGCCGACGGTCAGCAGCGCGAGCGAAGCGGGTGGGTGCGGATCATCGGAGGGCGCGTCGTGCGTGGCCGACACGGGAGACGTCACGGGCCACGGCTTCCTTCAGGTGGACGGCGCGCTCTACGCCGATGCCCGAGGGACGCCAAGCGGATTGTGCGGCGCGGCGGCTTGCGGCATGGCGCCCCAATGGTTCCCTTTTCGTTCGGTAGTCAGGAGTGGCGCGCGTTGCCGGGCGGAGCGCTGTACTGGCCGGCGCGGCGCGCGCTGCTGGTCGCCGACCTCCATTTCGAGAAGGCGAGCTGGTTCGCGATCCGCGGCCAGATGCTGCCCCCCTATGACACGCTGGCGACGCTCGCCGAGCTGGAGGCGCTGATCGCCGCGACCGCCGCGCGCGAAATCTGGTGCCTGGGCGACAGCTTCCATGACTCGGACGGGTGCGAGCGGCTGCCGGCGGCGGCGCAGGCGATGCTGCGGCGGCTGGCGGGTGCGACCGCGTGGACGTGGATCACCGGCAACCATGACTCCGCGCTGGTCGACCGGTGCGGCGGCCGGGTCGTGGACGAGGCGGTCGTCGACGGCGTGGTGCTGCGCCACGAGGCAGACCCTGCGGAGCCGCGGCCAGAACTCTCCGGACATTTCCACCCCAAGCTCCGCGTCCGGGTGCGCGGCAAGCTGATCCAGCGCCGCTGCTTCGTCGCGACCGCCACCAAGCTGGTGCTACCCGCGTTCGGCGCGCTGACCGGCGGGCTAGACGTCGACCATCCGGAGATCGTCCGCGCCGTCGGCACCGGCGGCGAGGCGCTGGTGCCGCTCGCCGACCGACTGCTTCGCTTCCCGATCGCGGCGTAGTTCGTCAAGGCCGGCGTCGCCGACCGCGGCACCGGCCCGCTCCCCCACCCGGCCTCCCACAGCGTATCCTGAATGGGAGGCCGGGTGGGGGAGCGGGCCGGTGCCGCATCCGCGTGAGCGGATCGACCTAGCGCGCCAGCGCCGGGAACGCCGCCTTGAACGCTGCAACCTTCGGCTTGTCCCACATCACGACGTACGGATAGTCGGGGTTCCGGTCGTAGAAATGCTGGTGATAGGCTTCCGCCGGATAGAAGGTGCCGGTCTCCAGATGGGTGACGATCGGCTTGGGGAAGGCGTGCGCGGCATCCAGTTGCGCGATGTATGCGCGTGCCACCGCTGCCTGCACGGGCGACTGGGGGAAGATTGCCGAGCGATAGCTCGCGCCCGTGTCCGGGCCCTGCCGGTTGAGTTCGGTCGGATCGTGCGCGATCGAGAAGAACACGCGCAACAGCTGCCCATAGGTCACGCGGCGTGGATCGAAGGTGATGCGGAGCGATTCGGCATGGCGCGTCGTCTCGCTGCTCACCTGATCGTAGGTCGCGGTGCCCGCGGTCCCGCCATCATAGCCGGCGGTGGTCAACAGCACGCCCTTCACGTTCTCGAACACCGCCTGCTGCGTCCAGAAGCAGCCGCCGGCGAACACGGCGGTCTGCGGCGTCGCGGTCGCCGACACGTCATGCTTGGGCAGCGGCAGCGATACGGCATGCTGCGCCTCGGCGGCGGAACATCCCAGGAGAAGCCCGGAACCCAGCAGGCTGAGGGCGATGGCAGGAAAGCGTGTCATGCCTCTAATATAGGATAGCGCCTCGAACGATCCAGCGCGCCCGATCGCATCAAAGGTCACAAAAGTCTTACCAACCCCGCGCGGGCGCGCAGGGGCGTATTATAATGTCGCTGTCAACAGGATCGGCTAAACCCTCTCTTCAGCTATCCAACATTGCAAGTACCGCGACGGGTCGACCGATCAGCGGTGCAAGATCGCGGACACGACGTGGCTGGCCAGCGCATGACGGCCCTCCGATGGCTGCAGCGTCAGCAACGCTACTGCGCCGAGCGCGAAGCCGCCCGCGAACTGCCAGACGAACCCCTGCCGCAACAACCGCATCCCGACCTCTCACTTGCGGCAACAGGCCGTATGGCGTCACATAGAGCGCCAAAAGGTTTCGACCAGATTGTGACCGCGAAACGCTGCGTTGCCTGTCGCAGCGACGCAACAGGCCACCGCAACGGACCGCTAGCGTAGTGCGGCGGTCGCCGTCTGGATGCGCTCGCACGCCTCGCGCAGCAGCGCCTCGCTGGTGGCGTAGCTGATCCGCATCGCGGGGCTGAGCCCGAACGCGGCGCCGTGCACCGCCGCAACGCGCGCGTCGTCGAGCAGATAGCCGATGAACGCCTCGTCCGTGTCGATCAGCCGGCCCTTGGGGCTCGTCCGCCCGATCACGCCGTCGATCGCGGGATAGACGTAGAAGGCGCCTTCGGGCCGGGGGCAGGTGATGCCGTCCGCCTGGTTGAGCATCGAGACGACCAGATCGCGGCGCGACTGGAACGCCGCCGCTCGCTCCGCCAGGAAGCCCTGCGGACCGGTCAGCGCCGCCACCGCGGCCGCCTGCGCGATCGAACAGGGGTTGGAGGTCGATTGCGACTGGAGCTTCGCCATCGCCTTGATGAGCCACGGCGCGCCGGCGGCGAAGCCGATCCGCCAGCCCGTCATCGCATAGGCCTTGGAACAGCCGTTCACCGTCAGCGTCCGCTCGTACAGCGAGGGGCACACCTCCGCGATCGTCGCGAAGCGGAACCCGTCATAGACGATATGCTCGTACATATCGTCGGCGAACACCCACACGTGCGGGTGCCGCTCGATCACCGCGCCCAGCGCCTTGAGCTCGTCGACCGTATAGGCGGCGCCGGTCGGGTTGGACGGCGAGTTGAGGATCACCCACTTCGTGCGCGGGCCGATCGCGGCGTCCAGCGCCTCGGGGGTCAGCTTGTAATCCTGGTCCGCGCCCGCCGCCACGAACACGGGCGTGCCGCCTGCGAACTGGACGACGTCCGGGTAGCTGACCCAATAGGGTGCGGGCACCACCACCTCGTCGCCCGCGTCCAGCGTCGCGACCATCGCGTTGAACAGCGTGTGCTTGCCGCCGACGTTCACGCTGACCTGGTCGGGCGTGTAGGTCAGGTGGTTGTCGCGCGCGAACTTGGCGCAGATTGCCTGTTTCAGCTCGGGCGTGCCGTCGACGTTGGTGTATTTCGTCTTGCCGTCGCGGATCGCCTTGATGCCGGCTTCCTTGACATGGTCGGGCGTGTCGAAGTCCGGCTCGCCCGCGCCCAGGCCGATCACGTCGATCCCCTGGCGCTTCAGGTCGAGCACGCGGCTGGTCATCGCGAGGGTGGGGGACGGGCTGATACGGGCGAGCGCGGCGGACTGGTGCATGGCGCCCTCGTCTATACACCCGCGTTGTTGCGCCGCAACGTCGCCGGCATCAGCCCGCGCAGTGCGTTGCCGACGAAGAACCCGCCGGCCAGGTCCTCGGCGCGAAGCTCCGCTTCCACCGCCCGCCCCTCCTCGATCAGCTCGGCGCGCAGCACGCCGGGCAGCAGGCCAAGCGTCAGCGGCGGCGTCGCCAGCCGATCGCCGCGTGGCACGAACAGGCTGGTGAAGCTCCCCTCGGTCAGCCGGCCGGCGGGATCGACGAACACGACCTCGGCCGCGCCGGCGGCGGCACGCGCGGCGTCGTAGAAGCCGCGGTCGCTGGTCTTGTGGCGCAGCCGCCAATCGCAGGTGGCGACCGGCAGCGGCACAATCGCCACCTCCAGGGGACCCGCGACGGCGGCCGGCATCGGCGCGACCTCGATCCCGACCGCGCCGCCCGTCGCCACCGCCACGCGTACGCGGGCGGACTGGCGCAGCCGGAAGGTCGCCGCCTGCAACTCGTTGCGAAGCCCGTGCCGGTCGAAACCGATGCCCAGCGCGGCCGCCGACGCGCGCAGCCGCGCGAGGTGCCGGTCCAGTCGCAACAGGCCGATCTCGGGATCGAACGCCATCGTCTCGATCAGGTCGACGGCGCGCTGGCCGGCGACGAGGAACGCGCCCTTCGCCAACGCCTCGTTCCACTCCGCCTCGACGTCGCTGTCGGCGACGATGCCGCCGCCCAGCCCCATCCGAGCTTCCGCCGCGCCAACGTGAACCGTCAGCGTCCGGATCGCGACGTTGAACTGCGCTCCGCCGTCCAAAGAGCCGCCCGCATCGATCCGGCCGATCGCGCCGGTGTAGAGCCCGCGCGGAGCGTCCTCGATCGCCGCCAGCGCCTCCATCGCGCGCAGCTTGGGCGCGCCGGTGATCGATCCGCAGGGAAAGGCGGCGGCGAGCACGTTGATCGCGTCGTTGCCGGGCGCCAGCGTCGCGGTGACGGTCGAGGTCATCTGGTGGACGGTCGGGTATGTCTCCACCGCGAACAGCGTCGGCACCGCGACGCTGCCGGGCACCGCCACCCGCGACAGGTCGTTGCGCATCAGATCGACGATCATCAGGTTCTCGGCGCGCTGCTTGGGATGGGCGGCGAGCGCACACGCGACAGCCGCGTCCGCCGCCGGATCGGTCAGCCGGCGCGCGGTGCCCTTCATCGGCCGCGCGGTGAGCGCGTCGCCGTCGAGCGCAACGAACAGCTCAGGCGAGAAGGACAGGATCGTGGCGTCTCCGGTCGCCACCACCGCGCCCCACCCCGCCGCCGCGCGTCCGCGTACCGCCGCGTACACCGCGAGCGGGTCGCCGAGCAGCGGCACCGTCGCGGGGAAGGTAAGGTTCGCCTGGTACAAATCGCCCGCCGCGATCAGCGCCTGCACCGCGGCGAACCGTGCGCCATAATCCTCGCGGGAGATCAGCGGCCGCGCGGCACCGACCCGCGCGCCGGCCGGATCGGGCAGCCAGGCGGGAACGTCCGCCACCTCGTCCCACCCGTAGAACAGCCCGAACCAGGCGAGCGGCACCGCCGGATCGGGCAGCCCGGCCGCAAGCCGAGGCTCGAACGCCGCCGCCGCTTCGTAGGACAGGAACCCCGCCGCCGACAGGCCGTCAGCGGTGCCCGCGCGGACGGCGTCCAGCAGCGCAGGCACCTCCGCCGGCGTGTCGGCCGTCAGCACCCGCACGGGATCGCGGTACAGTCGCGCGGGGGCGCCCCCGGTACGTGCGTCGTCGAGCAGAACGAACGGCGGCCTCATCGCCCGACGGGATGTACCGCGCGGCGCGGATCGGCAACCCTCCTCGTTGACCGGCCAGCCGGGCGCGGTCATGCGGCGACGATGAGCAACTCGCCCACATCCCCGCTCCGCGCGGTCATCGTGCCCGTCACGCCGCTCCAGCAGAATTGCACCCTGCTCTGGTGCACGGCCACCATGCGCGCCGCGTTCGTCGACCCGGGCGGCGACCTGCCGCGGCTGAAGGCGGCGGCGGCGCAGCACGGCGTCACCGTCGAGAAGATCATCCTGACACACGGCCATATCGATCACGCGGGCGAGGCCAAGCCGCTGGCGGACGAGCTAGGCGTGCCGATCGAGGGACCGCACCGCGAGGACGCATGGCTGTTGCAGTCGCTCGCCGAGGCCGGGCGGCAGTACGGCGTGACCGGCGTCTCGTTCGACGCGCCCGACCGCTGGCTGGTGGAGGGCGACACGGTGAGCGTCGGCGACCTGACGCTCGACGTCTACGAGACGCCCGGTCACACGCCGGGCCATGTCGTGTTCCACCACCGGCCGTCGCGTGTCGCACTCGTGGGCGACGTGCTGTTCCAGGGCTCGGTCGGCCGCACCGACTTCCCGCGGAGCGACCCCGACGCGCTGATCCGGTCGGTGGTGGAGAAGCTATGGCCGATGGGCGACGACACCGCCTTCATTCCCGGCCATGGCCCTGCCGGCAGCTTCGCCGCCGAACGCCGCACCAACCCGTTCGTGTCGGACGCGGCACTGACGCGCCAAGTCGGTCGGAGATAGTCAGGCGGTGGGAGCGGCCTCGATCACCGTCTCGTGACCGGCGGACGGCATTTGGCGGGCGATACCGATGCCCCACACCGCCAGCGCCGCCAGCACCACCCATGTCACCCCGATGCCGCCGGCGCGCAGCGCATTGGGCGCAGGGCGAACCATGCCGAACCCATGCGCCAGCCGTGCGACCACGAACAGCGTCGCCAGTACCCACAACGTCACGCTTGGCCCGCGCGCGAGCTCCACCAGCACCACCAGGATCACCGCGAACGGCGCATATTCCGCGTTGTTCGCATGCGCGCGCTGGCGGGCCAGCAGCAGCTGGTCCCCCTCGTCGCCGATCATCACCTTCGCCGCCATGCGTCGCTGCGACACGCGGAAGGCGAGCCACAGATGGATGAGCGTCAGCGCCGACGCGGTCACCAGCGAGATGGGCAGCAGGATCATCGGTCGGCTTCCTTCGGCGGGGAGCCGCTCCGTGCCACTCCGGCATCCGGCTTGCAACATCGCGGCAAATCGCTATAGGCGCCGGACTTCGCGATGTGTCCGGCCCGGTCGGCGGCTAGCGTGATCGCCTCCGGTTTCGGGCGGTCGGCTCGGCGCTCCGGGACCTATCGATTCAGTTTTCCAAGACTTTTGTTCCAAGGACCAAGGTGCCGACATGGCCGTTCCCAAGAGAAAGACCTCGCCGTCCCGCCGGGGCATGCGCCGTGCGCACGATGCGCTCTCGATCGACTCGTTCCAGGAGTGCCCAAACTGCGGCGAGCTCAAGCGACCGCACAACCTGTGCGGTCATTGCGGTCACTATAACGGCCGAGAGATCATCGCGGTCGAGGGCTGAGACGGCCCCGTGCCCCGACGGGCGCGGCAGGCCATGGTGACGCGGTCATGAAGTCGATACCTGCTTCCGCCGCGGCGATGCGCGAGACCCCTATCGATGCGCCGGTGATCGCGGTCGATGCGATGGGTGGCGACGAGGGGCTGGCGGTGATGCTGGCCGGTGTCGCGCGCGCGCGACGCTCGCATCCCGGCACCCGCTTCCTGCTGGTCGGCGACGAGCCGGCGATCCTGGCCGGACTGAAGAAGCATCCCAACCTGTCGCAGGCGTCCGAGGTGGTCCATGCCCCGGGCGTCGTCGAGTCGTCGGAAAAGCCGACCCAGGCGATCCGCCGCGCCAAGACGACGTCGATGGGCATTGCCATCGACCTGGTGAAACAGGGTCACGCCGCGGCCGCCGTGTCCGCGGGCAACACCGGCGCGCTGATGGCGATGGCGAAGATCGCTTTGCGCATGCTGCCGGGCATCGACCGCCCCGCGCTCGCCGCGCTGTTGCCGACGCTGGGCGACAACGACGTCGTGATGCTGGACCTGGGCGCGAACACCGAGTGCGACGCGCGCAACCTCGTCCAGTTCGCCGTGATGGGCGCCGCCTATGCGCGCACCGCGCTCGACCTCGCGCGGCCGCGCGTCGCACTCCTCAACATCGGCACCGAGGATCAGAAGGGCACGGACGAGATCCGCGAGGCGGCGGCGACGCTCAAGGACGCGGCGGCCGACCGGTTGCCGATCGACTTCATCGGCTTCGTCGAGGGTGATCGGCTGGCGAGCGGCGAGGTCGACGTGATCGTGTGCGACGGCTTCTCGGGCAACATCGCGCTCAAGACCGCCGAGGGCACCGCGCGTTTCGTCGCGGACCTGCTCAAGCGCGCGTTCCGCAGCTCGGCCCGGTCCAAGCTCGGCTTCCTGATCTCGCGCCCGGCGACCCAGTTGCTGCGCGATCATCTCGATCCCAACAACCACAATGGCGCGATCTTCCTGGGGCTGGGCGGCATCGTCGTGAAGAGCCACGGCAGCGCCAACGAACTGGGCGTCGCGACCGCGATCGGCGCCGCCGCCAAGATGGTGCGCGACGACCTGACGCGCCGCATCGCCGCCGATCTGGCGGGCGTCGCAGTCGCGGCCGTGCCCGTCCGAGGCGCAGCATGAGGATTTGGGCGTGACACGCTCGGCGATCGTCGGCACCGGATCGGCGCTGCCGGCGCGGCGCGTGTCCAACGCGGAACTCGCGGAACGGGTCGACACCACCGACGACTGGATCGTCGAGCGCACCGGCATCCGCTTCCGCTACATCGCCGGCCCCGACGAGACGACCGCGACGCTGGGCGCGGACGCCGCGTCCGCCGCCATCGCCGCCGCCGGACTGGCCGCGCAGGACATCGACCTGATCGTGCTGGCGACGGCGACGCCCGACCAGACCTTCCCCGCCAGCGCAACCAAGATCCAGGCGATGCTGGGCATCCACGACTGCGTCGCGTTCGACGTCGCCGCGGTATGCTCTGGGTTCCTGTACGCGTTGCAGGTCGCCGACAGCATGATCCGCGTCGGCGCGCATCGCCGCGCGCTGGTGATCGGTGCCGAGACGTTCAGCCGCATCCTCGACTGGGACGACCGCGCGACCTGCGTCCTGTTCGGCGACGGTGCCGGCGCGGTCGTGCTGCAGGCGGTGGCGGACGACGCGCCCAACGGCATCCTCGCGACTCGCCTCCATGCCGACGGCCGCCACAACGGCCTGCTCTACGTCGACGGAGGTCCCTCCACCACCGGCACGGTCGGCAAGCTGCGCATGAAGGGGCGGGAGGTGTTCCGCTATGCGGTGACGAACCTCGCCGCGGTCATGACCGAAACGCTGGCAGTGGCCGGGATCACCTCAGCCGACGTCGACTGGCTGGTGCCGCATCAGGCGAACGCCCGCATCCTGGAGGCGACGGCCAAGAAGCTCGGGCTCGATCCCGCGCGCGTGGTCATGACGGTCGACCAGCATGCCAACACCTCCGCCGCATCCGTGCCGCTGGCACTGGACACCGCCGTACGCGACGGTCGCATCAGGCCAGGCCAGATCGTGGTGCTGGAGGCGATGGGCGGCGGCTTCACCTGGGGCGCCGCGGTCGTCCGATTCTGATCGACTGCCGCAAAGCGGGACGGTAGCTATGATCCTTGGGCTTTCGGCTGCGCGCCGGATTTGATACGAATTAACTTTCGTGTCCGGGGGGAACGTCACCGATGAGTTCCGATACACTGACGAGGGCCGACCTCGCCGAAGCGCTGCATCGCCAGATCGGCCTGTCTCGCGCCGAGTCGTCGCGCCTTGTCGAACAGGTTCTGACGCATATGTGCGAAGCCATGACGCAGGGCGAGAACGTCAAGATTTCGGGCTTCGGCACGTTCGTGTTGCGCGATAAGGGCGAGCGGATCGGCCGCAACCCCAAGACCGGCGTCGAAGTGCCGATCGCGCCGCGCCGGGTGCTAACCTTCCGCGCTAGCCAGACGATGCGCGAGCGCATCACGGGGTCGGACTGACCGTCATCCCGACAGATCCGCCGGCGCCCGGTGCGCCGGCCAAGGCCGACGGCGCATTCCGCACGATCGGCGAAGTGTCGCGCGACACCGGCGTACCCCCGCACGTGCTGCGCTATTGGGAGACACGTTTCCTCCAGTTGCGCCCCGTCGTCCGCGCCGGGCAGCGACGCTATTACCGGCCCGAGGACGTAGCGCTGGTGCGCCGGATAGATGCGCTGCTGAACGGGCGCGGCTACACGATCCGGGGTGTACAGAAATTGCTGGAGGATGGCGACGACGCGCCTGCGCCGGCTGCCTCCATCCCGACGATATCGGTCAATCCGATCATGCTCGACAGCGTCCGCCGCATTCGCGACGCGCTGGCCGCCGCGCTTTCCGACGACTGACTAGAGCGATCTTCGATCAACATGAACCATCGCCCTGAGCCCTTCGGCGATGCTCAGGACAGGCTTGTCGAAGGGTGTGTTCCGGGGGCAGGTGCTTCGACAGGCTCAGCACGAACGGGTCTATTTGGGTCAGCCTGATCGCAGACCCCTCTAGCGCTCGCGCTCGCGTGTCGCGGCGAAGCGCACCTTGGGATAGCGATCGGCGACATAGCCGATTTCCCATGCAGTCTTGGCGAGGAACACCGGATTGCCGTCGCGATCCTTTGCCATCGCCGAACGGTTGACCTCGGCGAACGCTTTCAGGTCCGCCACCTCGCCGCTCACCCAGCGCGCGGTGTCGAACGGCGCGGGCTCCAGCGCGGCCGCGACCTTGTATTCGGCATCCAGCCGCGACAGCAGCACGTCGAGCTGGAGTTGCCCGACGACGCCGATGATCCAGTTTGAGCCGATCTCCGGGTAGAACACCTGCGTCACCCCCTCCTCGGCCATGTCGTCCAGCGCCTTGCGCAACTGCTTGGTCCTGGTCGGGTCCTTCAGCACCACGCGGCGCAGGATCTCGGGCGCGAAGTTCGGCAGGCCGGTGAAGCGCACGTCGGCGCGCTCCGACAGCGTGTCGCCGACGCGCAGCGTGCCGTGATTGGGGATGCCGATGATGTCGCCGGGGAATGCCTCGTCCGCGATCTCGCGGTCCTGCGCGAAGAACAGGATCGGCGAGTGCACCGCGATCGGCTTGCCGCTGCCTGACGGCGTCAGCTTCATGCCGCGCCTGAACGTGCCGGAACATAGCCGCATGAACGCGATCCGGTCGCGGTGCTGCGGGTCCATGTTGGCCTGGACCTTGAACACGAAGCCCGTCACCTCGTCGCCGTCGGGCGCGACGGGGGCAGGCTCGGCAGGCTGCGGGCGGGGCCCGGGCGCGAACTCGGCCAGCGCGGCGATCAGCTCGGCGACGCCGAAATCCTTGAGCGCGGAGCCGAAGAACACCGGCGTCAGGTCACCCGCGCGATACGCGTCCGCGTCGAAGCTCGCATAACCGCCCTTTGCCAGCTCTACCTCGTCCACGACCGTATCGGGCAGCACCGGCGCATCCTCGCTGCGACCCTGGTAGGTGCGGCTATCGCCGTCCGGCCGGTGGACGCGATCGGCGGCGATCTCGTACACGCCGCGGAAATCGCCGCCCATGCCGACCGGCCAGCTCATCGGGCAGACGTCGAGCTGCAGGATGTCGGCGATCTCGTCGAGTAGCTCGAATGGGTCACGCCCTTCACGGTCCACCTTGTTGACGAAGGTGATGATCGGCACCGACCGCAATCGGCACACTTCGAACAGTTTGCGCGTCTGCGCCTCGATGCCGCGCGCCGCGTCGATTACCATCACCGCCGAGTCGACCGCCGTCAGCGTACGGTAGGTGTCCTCCGAGAAATCCTCATGGCCCGGCGTGTCGAGCAGGTTGAAGGTGATGCCCCTGGTTTCGAAGGTCATCACCGACGAGGTGACCGAAATGCCGCGCTGCTGCTCGATCTTCATCCAGTCCGACCGTGCACGCCGCGCCTGGCCGCGCGCCTTCACCGCCCCCGCCAGATGGATCGCGCCGCCGACCTGGAGCAATTTCTCGGTCAGCGTCGTCTTGCCGGCGTCGGGGTGCGAGATGATCGCGAAGGTACGGCGGGGGGATGTCATGGGAAGCGACTCGGAAAGACGGGTTCGGCACATGCCCATGATCGTCACCCCCGCGAGGGCGGGGGCCCACCTCGGGCGCTGCGTCCACTCGTCAGGGGTACGAGATGGGTCCCCGCCTTCGCGGGGATGACGGTGGGCTCACGCGTTGCCCGGCGCGGCCTCCTCGGCCGTCGGGACTGGCGCTTCGCCGAACGACCACATCTTCTCGAGGTTGTAGAACGACCGCACCTCCGGCCGGAACAGGTGGACGATCACGTCGCCCGCGTCGATCAGCACCCAGTCGGCGGTGGGCAAGCCCTCGATCCGTGTCGGTCGGCCGGTCTCGGCCTTCACGCGCTCGGCGAGCTTGGACGCCATCGACGCGACCTGCCGGGTCGAGCGGCCGCTGGCGATCACCATGTAATCGGCGATCGACGATTTGCCCGCGAGCGGGATCGACACCGTCTCCACCGCCTGGTCGTCGTCCAGGCTGGCGAGGATCAGGCTGTGCAGCGCCTCGACGGCCGCTGCGCCCTCGGGCGAGGTGGAACTGGCGGTGCGATGGGCGGTGGGGGTTGTGGGCAAGGGAACTCCTAAGGTGCCGGATGGCGGACGGATGCGGACTGGGAAGGTCGGACGGGATCGGCCCAGTCGCCATGGGCGGCGCGGATCGCCGTGGCGGAGGTCGGGTCGGGGCGAAAGCGCAGCACCACGAGGGCCGGCAGACTCCACTGCGTCCAGTCTTTCGCCTGGCGTGCGGGCCGCTGGTGGCGCCGCAGCCAGCCCGAGGCGGGCGTCGTCCGGGCGAGTTGGTCATACCCCGGCCGGGCGATCACCGCAATGGGAACGGTGCGCGCGATCCCGCGCCAGTCGCGCCAGCGGTGGAACTGCGCCAGATTGTCCGCGCCCATCAGCCAGACGAAGCGGATACGCGGATGCCGGCGCACAAGCGCGCGCAGCGTGTCGACCGTGTAGCGCGTACCGAGCCGCGCCTCCACGTCGCTCGCGCGGATCGGCGCCCGGCGCGCCTGGCGCCGCGCGGAGGCGAGCCGCGCGGACAGCGGCGCCATGTCGGCCCGCCCGTCCTTCAACGGATTGCCCGGCGACACCAGCCACCACGCCTCGTCCAGCGCCAGCGCGCGGATCGCGGCCAGCGTGATCGCGCGGTGGCCGCCATGCGCGGGGTTGAACGAGCCCCCCAGCAGACCCACGCGCCGACCGGGCCTGCCGCCGCTCACGCCTGGGTGAGGGCCTGGTTCGGACCGACGCGGCGACCGGCACCTTGGACCTGCTGCATCCAGCCGGGGTACTCGGGCGGAAGCGCGCTTGCCGCATCCAGTGCCGTCACGTCATCCGCCGACAACGTGACGTCCGCCGCAGCCAGATTGTCGGTCAACTGATCCAGCCGCTTGGCGCCCATGATGACGCTCGTCACCGCGGGCCGGGCGAGCAGCCAGGCGAGCGCCACCTGCGGCAGCGAGATGCCGTGCGCCGCCGCGATCGGCCGCATCGCGTCGAGCACCGCCCTGCCCCGCGCCTCGTTCACCGGCGGAAAGGCGCGCGTCGCACGACGGCCCTCGGCATCGCCCTTGCCGCTGAGGAAGCCGCCGGCGAGCGGGCTCCACACCAGTAGGCCCATCTGCGAATCGGCCAGCATCGGCACGATCTCGCGCTCCAAGTCGCGGCCAGCGAGCGAGTAATAGGACTGGATCGTCTCGAACCGCGCGAGGTTCAGCCGCTCCGACAGGCCCAGCGCCTTCTCCACCTGCCACGCCGCCCAGTTGGACACGCCGACGTAGCGGACATGGCCGTGGCTCACGAGGATGTCGAGCGCACGCAACGTCTCTTCGATCGGCGTTGCGGGATCGAAGCCGTGGACCTGATACAGATCGATATAATCGGTGCCGAGCCGCTTCAGGCTCGCCTTGCACTGCTCGATGATGTGCGCGCGCGACAGGCCGCGATCATTAGCCCCTTCGCCCATCTGGCCCATCACCTTGGTCGCGAGGACGACCGAGTGACGATCGAGGCCGACGTTCTTGATCGCCTGGCCGGTGATCGTCTCCGACAGGCCCTGCGAATAGACGTTGGCGGTATCGAAGAAGGTGACGCCCGCGTCGGCGGCGGCCTTCACCAGCGGGTCGGCCGCGTCCTGCCCCAGGCCACCCATATATTCGAAGAACCCCGCACCGCCGAACGTCATGGTGCCAAGACAGAGCTCCGACACGAACAGGCCGGTGCGGCCGAGACGATTGTAGCGCATGGGGAACCTCGGGGGGACGGAGTCGATACTAAGAGGTGGGGGCCGCGGCCCCGCCGGGCAAGCGGCGCATCGTGCCGGCGGTCCGGGTTTGACTTGGCGGCACGTCGACACCAGCTTGAACGGATCGCGACGACGCCATATGCGGCGACGGCCTCGGAACAGATCGCATCTTCCCGGATCGACCTTCTCCTATCAACCTTCAAGGACACTCGGTGGCTTCCTTCAAAGACCCTTCGTTCCAGGATCGCATGTCGTCGGCCGGCCAGGCCAAGCAGCGGGCGCTCGACCAGCTCAAGGCCAAGCCTCCGGTCGATGAGGCGCTGATGGCGGAGCGGCGTCAGGCGCGTGAGCTGCGCGATCAGGCGCTCGCAGAGGAGCGGGCCGCCAAGGCTGCGGTGCTCGCGGCGGCGAAGGCCGAGAAGGCCGCGATCAAGGCGGCCGCGATCGCCGAAGAGGAAGCGGCGGCGGCGCTTAAGGCCGCGCGGCTGAAGCCCGCCACGGCAGCGGAGATGAAGGCGGCGCGCGATGCCCGCTATGCCGCGCGCAAGATCCGCGCGAAGTAAGCTCGGCGGCGGCACGCGTCGACGGCATCGGGGCCGGCGTCCTCACCCCCTCACCTGTCCTGTGCCCAGCCCCACCCATTTGTAGGTCGTGAGCCCCTCCAGCGCGACCGGGCCGCGCGCGTGGAGGCGGCCGGTGGCGATGCCGATCTCCGCGCCGAGACCGAACTCGCCGCCGTCCGCGAACTGCGTGGAGGCGTTCCACAGCACGATCGCCGAATCGACTTCCGCCAGGAAGCGCCGCGCGACGGCCTCGTCCGCGGCCACGATCGCGTCGGTGTGGTGTGAACCATGCGCCGCGATATGCGCCAGTGCGCGATCGACGCCCGCGACGATCGCGACGGAGGCGATCGCGCCCAGATATTCGGTGTCCCAATCCGCGTCGGACGCGGGCGTCGCGACGTCAGGCGCAACCCCCAGCGCCTCCGCGTCTGCGCGCACCGCGCAGCCGGCCGACGCGAGCGCGCGGATCAGGCCTGCAGGATCGGGATAGGCGCGGTCGATCAGCAGCGTCTCCATCGCGCCGCAGATCCCGGTGCGGCGCATCTTGGCGTCGAGCACGATCGCTCGCGCCATCGTCGGGTCGGCCGAGCCATCGACATAGACGTGGTTGATCCCGTCGAGATGCGCGAGTACGGGCACCCGCGCCTCCGCCTGCACCCGCGCGACCAGCCCCTTGCCACCGCGCGGCACCACCAGATCGAGGACGCCCTCGGCTCCCAGCATCGCCCCCACCGCATCGCGGTCCTGCGTCGGCACGAGCTGCACCGCGTCCACCGGCAGGCCCGCTGAGGCGAGCCCGCGTGCGAAGGCGGCGTGGAGCGCGCGGTTGCTGTCCACCGCCTCCGTGCCGCCGCGCAGGATCGCCGCATTGCCGCTCATCACGCACAGCGCGGCGGCGTCGGCGGTGACGTTGGGGCGGCTTTCGTATACGATGCCGATCACGCCGATCGGCACGCGGACGCGGCTGAGGACCAGGCCGTTGGGACGGCGCGTCTCGTCGATCGTCTGCCCGACAGGATCGGCGAGGCCGCCCACCGCCGCCACCGCGTCGGCGATCCCGGCCAATCGCGCCGCGTCCAGCCGCAGCCGATCGAGCATCGCGCCCGACAGGCCAGCGGCCTCTGCCCGCGCGAGGTCGCGCGTGTTGGCGGCGAGGATCGCCTCGGCGTCATCCCGGATCGCCGCGCCGGCCGCGGCGAGCGCGGCGGCCTTGGCGGGCGTCGGCGTACGCGCGAGCAAGCCTGCCGCGACCCGCGCCCGCGCGCCCATGGCGACGATCAACGCAGGCGCGTCGAGGACGGTGGGGTCGGGTGTCACGGCGGCATCCATGCGCGAAAGGCTACCACGCTCGCCTACCCTGGCGGAAGCTGTTAGCCTTTGGCTATCGCGAGCAAGGGGGACGCATGGCGGGAGAGATCGGGGCTGCCGGCGATATCGCGACCGGGCTCGTCTGGGCGCACGCGGCGGATGACGCAGAGGCGGTGGGCGGCCATGGCGACGCGGGGGCGAAGTGCCTCAATTGCGGCACGGTGCTGACCGGCGCCTATTGCCACGCGTGCGGCCAGTCCGCGCATGTCCACAAGACGCTCGCATCGATCGGGCATGACCTGGCGCACGGCGCGTTCCATTTCGAGGGCCGCATCTTTCGGGCGCTACCGATGCTGGTGCGCGATCCCGGCGGGCTGACGCGGCGCTACATCGCGGGCGAGCGGCAGCGGTTCGTGGCGCCGCTACCGCTGTTCCTGTTCGCCGTGTTCCTGATGTTCGCCGTCATCCATGCGCTCGGCGGTGGGGAGCTCGACGAGACGATGCTCGCCGCGCCGCATGCGCGCCCACCAGACCAGATTGCCCGGATCGATGCGGAGATGGCCCGCCAGCGTGCGATGATCGCCCAAGCGGAAGCGCGTCCGGCCGGTGACGAGGACCGGAGCAAGAGCATAGCGGCCGAGCGCGCGGCGCTGACCACGCTGATCGCGGCGCGGCGCGTGATGAGTCGGGACGAGACGACCTCGCTGCTCGCCGACATTCCGGATAACGTGACCGGCTGGCCGCGCATCGATCGCGGGATCGCACGTGCCCGCGACAATCCCGGCCTCGCGTTCTACGAGTTTCAGACGAGCGCGTATAAATACAGTTGGGCACTGATCCCGCTCTCAACGCCGTTCGTGGCGCTGCTGTTCCTGTGGCGGCGGCGGTTCACGCTGTACGATCACGCGATCTTCGTGACCTATTCGCTCGACTTCATGCTGCTGCTCGCGACGCTGTTGACACTGGAGATCGCGGCGGGGCTGCCGAGCGGGGTGGCGGGCGTGCTGATCTTGGTCGTGCCGCCGATCCACCTGCTGCTTCAGCTACGCGGCGCCTATCGGCTGCGATGGTTCTCCGCAGCGTGGCGAACGGTCGCGTTGCTGGTGTTCGCCTGGGTAGCGCTGACCGCTTTCGTGCTGCTGCTGCTCGCGCTAGGCCTCATGGGCTGACGCGGAAGGGGGCGACGCCGTCCGGCATCGCCCCCGATCCGTCACGCGCCGGCGGGTGCCGGGTTGCCGAACGGCCCGCTCGGGCGGCGGGTCTTCGGGATCGACGTACCCGCCGTCGGCAATGGCGTCGACTTGGGACCGACGTCGCGGCGGCCGATGTCCTCACCAGCGATCAGCTTCTTTATCTCCTCGCCCGACAGCGTCTCATATTCGAGCAATGCGTCAGCGAGCAGATGGAGCTGGTCGACATGGTCAGTCAGCAACTGCTTGGCCCGGCCGAGCCCGCCCTCGACGATGGACTTGATCTCGTCATCGATCAACTGCGCCGTCGCGTTCGACATGCGGACCGGCTGGCTGGACGAATAGCCCAGGAACGACTCGCCTTCCGGTTGCGCATATTCGACCGGCCCGACCTTCTCCGACATGCCCCATTTGGTGACCATGTCGCGCGCGAGGCCGGTGGCGTATTGGATGTCCGACGAGGCACCCGACGACACCTTGTCGTAGCCGAAGATCACTTCCTCTGCGACACGCCCACCCATCGCGACCGCGAGGTTCGCGTACATCTTGTCGCGATGGTAGCTGTACGAGTCGCGCTCAGGCAGTCGCATCACCATGCCCAACGCGCGGCCACGCGGGATGATCGTCGCCTTGTGGATCGGGTCGGACGCACCCTCGTGGATCGAGACGATCGCATGGCCCGCCTCGTGATAGGCGGTCATCCGCTTCTCGTCCTCGGTCATCACCATGCTGCGACGCTCGGCGCCCATCATGACCTTGTCCTTGGCCTCCTCGAACTCGGCCATCGCGACCAGCCGCTTGCCCTTGCGCGCGCCGTTCAACGCCGCCTCGTTGACCAGATTGGCAAGGTCCGCGCCCGAGAAGCCCGGCGTGCCGCGCGCGATGACGCGGGCATCGACGTCGGGCGCCAGCGGCACCTTCTTCATATGGACTTCGAGGATCTTGATCCGGCCCTCGATATCCGGGCGCGGCACGACGACCTGGCGATCGAAGCGGCCGGGACGCAGCAGCGCAGGGTCGAGGACGTCGGGGCGATTAGTCGCCGCGACGATGATGATGCCCTCATTGGCCTCGAACCCGTCCATCTCAACGAGCAACTGATTGAGCGTCTGCTCGCGCTCGTCGTTGCCGTTGCCCAGCCCTGCGCCGCGATGACGGCCTACCGCATCGATCTCGTCGATGAACACAATGCACGGCGCGGACTTCTTGGCCTGCTCGAACATGTCGCGCACACGGCTGGCACCAACGCCGACGAACATCTCGACGAAGTCGGAGCCCGATATGGTGAAGAACGGCACGCCCGCTTCACCCGCGATCGCGCGCGCCAGCAACGTCTTGCCCGTGCCGGGGCTGCCGACCAGCAACGCGCCCTTGGGGATCTTGCCGCCGAGCCGGGCGAACTTGGTCGGGTCCTTGAGGAAGTCGACGATCTCGGTCAGCTCCGACCGCGCCTCGTCGATGCCGGCAACATCGTCGAAGGTGATCTTGCCTTCCTTCTGCGTCAGCATCTTGGCACGGCTCTTGCCGAACCCCATCGCGCCCGAGCCCGACGACTTCTGCATCTGCTTCACGACGAAGAAGCCCAAGCCGAGGAAGAGCAGGAACGGCAGCGAGTTGTACAGCAGCATGATCCAGATCGACGTGCCCTCCTCGGGCTTCGCGGCGATTTCGACATGCTTGTCGCGCAGCTTGGGAACCAGCGTCACGTCCTGGATCGGATAGACGCGGAACGTCTCGCCCGACGACAACGTGCCGGTGATGACGTCGCGGCTAATCGCGACCTTCTTCACCGTTCCCTCGTCCACCTTGTCGAGGAAGGTGGAATAGGCGATCGTGTTGCCCGCCTGCTGCGAAGCCCCGCCATTGAACAGCGCGACGAACAACGCGAGCGCCAACAGGATGCCGACCCAGATCACCAGGCTCTTCATCCAGGGATTGCCGCCCGGGCCACCCCCATTGCCGCCCCCGGTGTTCCCGCCGCCATCGGAGCCGCCGGACTGCTTCTTGTCGTCGCTCATGCACGTACCTTTCGAGCGTTCAAGATAGGCCGATGCCGGTTAATGGCAATGGAACAAAGGTGACCCGAAACGACGATCGGACAGCACGATCTAAGGAGTGGATCACGACGTACGGCGTACCGGTGCCACCTGGAAGGTCCAGGCGATCAGCGACAGGTCATTGGCGCGGTACATGCTGTGGCCGCAACGAACATGGCCCAGCGTACACGGTCCCAGCGACTCCAGTTTATCGATGAGATAATCGATCTCGCGGCCCCGCGGAGCGATGGTCGGATCGACGTGGCGAAGGCAGATCTCCACCAGACGGCGCCGCAGCTCGGCCGGACCGTTGGTGAAGCGCAGGATCGCCTGGCCATCGCCGAACTGGCAGCTCTCGTGTCGTTCGCGTTCGACGATCCATTGGATCGCCTCCTCCGCATCGCCCAACGCCGCCGCGCTCCGTGCCGCCGCGACGGGATCGAGCCACTCAGTGCGGGCGAGCAGCTTCCGGAGGCGTGCGCGGTCGAACCGATCGTCGGAGTTGGACGGGTCGTCCACCGGCACGATGCCCTCGCCCGCCACCAGCGCGGCCAGTTCCTGATGACGCCACCCCAGCAACGGCCGCACGACCGTGGAAGACAAGGACCCGCCATGATCCCAGCGTCTGATCCCGGCCAGGCCACCGATACCCGCGCCTCGGTTCAGGCGCATGACCATCGTCTCCAACTGGTCATCGGCATGATGGGCGGTGGCGATCCATTCCGCGCCGGAGCTGGCGGCGTGCTCCCGCAACAGGCTGTACCGAAGCGCGCGCGCGCGCGCGGAGACGTTGGCGGTCCGGCCCACCCGTCCGGGAAGCGGACCCGACAGCGTCGAGTGCGCGATCCCCCGTGCTGCGCACAGCGATGCCACCCCCGCCGCCTCGGCGGTCGAGGTCTCGCGCAGCCCGTGATCGACGGTCGCGGCGACGCAATTGTCGCCGAGATAGGCCCGCATCAGCAAAAGGAGCGCCACGCTGTCGGCCCCTCCCGATACGGCCACCAGGGTACGCTGATGGCGACGACTACGGGTTAGCACCGACCAGTCGCGGGCGAAACGGTCTAGGAGTTCAGGCCCGATCGGCATTCGACCGCCGGATGGAGCGACGCATCAAGACGCGTTTGGCATTACAAGCATCGGCGATCAGTCGAGCCGCCCCAACCGACCGTTGCACGCGGACCATCGATCACGAACATTTGGCCGTGACCCGTCCCTTTGCCACATCCGCCTTCATCGCCGGCGTGATCTTCGCGCCATAGACGTCGGTCAGTTCGCCATACACCTTGCACGCATCGGCTGGCTTGTTGAGCTTCATCAATGTGGTGGCAAGGTAATAAAGGCTGTCGGGCGCGCGCTCGCCGTCCGGGAACTTCTTGTAGCTTTCGTAGAAGGCGGTGGCGGCGCTATTCGCCTTGCCGTCGTCGAGATACGATCGGCCGAGCAGGTTCTGCGCATAGCTGGCGCGCTTGGACTTGGGATAGTCGGCGACGACCTGCTTCAGTTGCGTCTCCGCTTCCGGGTACAATTTCGCCTGCCAGAGCCGATAGCCGTACAGATAGGCGTCTTCATCCGGCACGCCGGTATCGGGCTTCTCCACCGCCGCCGCGCGCGTGGAACGGGCGGGATCGCCGCCGGCGGCGGGGCCGGCGCCAGAACGGGACCCGGTCGCGGCGGGCGGCGGCGTGTCGTCGTCCCCCGGAGGCGGCCGGTCGGCGGCGCCGGTCGGCGCGGAAGGGCCGTATCCAGGTCCGGGCCCGGGCCCGGCGCCCTGGGCCGTTCCCGCCAACCGAGCATCGGTTGCGCGGCGATAGGCGTTGAACTGATCCTCGAGCTGGCGGATGCGATATTGGTTCTGCTCGATCTGCCCGGTCAGGCTCTGCAGCTGCCCCTCCAGCGAGGACACGCGCTGCGTCAGGTCGGCGACCGGGCTGGACGCTGGGGTTCCGGGCGCGCGATCGGGCGCCGTCCGGTCGGGCGCGATGTCGGGCTGAACATATTGGCCGGCGCCGCCCGGGAACACCTTGCGCTGCACCGCGCGCATCTCGCTTTCCAGCCGGCCGACCCGCGCATCGATCTCCTGCGCCATGGCAGGCGTGGCCGGCAGCACCGCGACGGACAACAGAACGGCGGCGGCATAACGACGCATGGGACCTCTTTCGGGCTGACGGACGCGCGCCTTATGCCGCAGCCACACGCCCGTCGCCAGCCTTCCGGCCTGCTCGATCATGGATGCGGCGTCTCGGACGAGGTCGACGGAGCGGCGGCCGGCGTCGGGACGGGCGGAGCCTCGCCCTTCTCGGCGGCGCGGGCCGAGCTGCGGTTCGCGCGCTGCGTCTCGTCGCCTGCGCTGTGGCGTGTACCGTGGTGCGATGTAGCGCGGGTCCCGGCTGCTGTCGGCGCCGCGGTGGGCTGAGGCGTGGGCGTTGGGACCGGCGTCGCGACCCCACTGCCGCCGGCCCTCGCGGCGATCGATGCGGCGTCCACGGGCACGTCCTTGATCGGCCGCTCGCCGGTGCCGAGTGCCGCGACCGGCTTGCCGTCGAGCGTCACCGCCAGCTTGTCCGCACGGCCGACGTTGATCTTGGGATGGTCCGCGCCCGGCGGCACGTCGAACGTGTCGCCCGGCTTCATGGTGCCAAGGAACAGCGTCTTGTTAGCGGCGTCGTAGACGCGCAGCCAGATCGTGTCGTTGGCGGTCAGCGTCACCCGGCGCGGCGGCGCGGACGCGGGCGCCGGCGGCGCGGCGACCGGCGCGGCCGTGGTGGGCGCCACGGCCGGCGCGGGCGAAGTCTCGCCGCCCCGGCCGCGCAACCAGCCGGTGCCGAACCACAAGGCCGCCAGCACGATGATCGCAAGCGCAATCCCCGCCGTCACCATCGCCAGCCCGCGCGAGGGCAGGCGCGCCGGATCGGCGGTGACATAGGGCGCGTATTCGGGCTGGCGCCGTCCGAGCTTCGCCGCCTCCGCCCGAACGTCGCGCGCGATCGCCACCTCGTCGACGCCGACCGCGCGGGCATAGGCGCGCGAGAAGCCGGTCGCATATGCGGGCGCCGGCAGGCTCTCGTAGTCGCCCGCCTCGATCGACTCGAGGTGGCGCAGCGGCACGCGCGTGCGCTCGGCGATCGAGGTCAGCGACAATCCCTGTGCCTCGCGCGCCGCCCGCAACCGCTCGCCCGCCGGCAAGGGGGATGACGACAGCTCTTCGACGCGGTCGGTGTCGCTCATCTTGTTCCCTCCAGCCCGACGATGTCCCAGAGGGGCACCAGCGTGTCAACGGGCGCCTTGCGCTGGATCAAGCCAGTTCGACCCCGTTCGCCGCCGCCCAGTCTGCCAGCGCGCCGCGCATGTCACGCGGCGGATCGGCGAGCAGATCCGTCATGCGGGCCGCCAGCGCGCCCGCATCGAGCGACCGCGCCATCGCCTTGATCGGGCCGACCGCGGCGGGCGTGATCGACAGGCGCCGGATGCCCAGCCCGATCAGCGCCATCGCCTCCAGCGGTCGCCCGCCCATCTCGCCGCACACCGCCAGCGGCACGCCGGCCGCATCGCACGGGCCCACCAGCCGCACGAGGAACCGCAGGATCGACGCGCTCAGCCAGTCGTAGCGTTCCGCGAGCTTCGGGTTCGCGCGATCGGCGGCGAACAGGAACTGCGTCAGGTCGTTGGTGCCGACCGACAGGAAGTCGACGCGCCGCAACAGCACGTCGAGCTGCTCGGCGAGTGCGGGCACCTCCAGCATCGCGCCATAGCGCACGTCGTCGGGCGTGCGCCGGCCACGCCCGGCCAGCCACGTCCGCTGCGCCTCGAACAGCGCGCGCGCCTCGTCGAACTCCCAGGGCTCGCTCACCATCGGGAACATGACGTTCAGCGTCCGCCCCGCGCCCGCCTCCAGCAGCGCGCGCGCCTGCGCCTTCATCAACCCGTCGCGCTCCAGCGCCAGCCGCAGCGCGCGCCAGCCCATCGCGGGGTTCTCCTCCGTGCCGCCGCCGGGCGTCAGATACGGCAGCGCCTTGTCACCGCCGATGTCGACGGTGCGGAACACCACCGGCCGGTCGCGCGCGCCGTCGAGCACGTCCTGGTACAGGCGCTGCTGCCGTTCGCGCTGCGGCAGCGTCGCGGAGACGAGGAACTGGAACTCGGTTCGGAACAGCCCGATCCCGTCCGCGCCCGTCGCGTCGAGCGCCGCCACGTCGTCGCGCAGCCCGGCGTTGATCATCACCGTGATCCGCTGGCCGTCCCGCGTCACCGGCGCGACATGGCGCAGCGCGTCGAACACCGCGCGGCGCTGCTGGCGGAGCATCTGCCGGCCCTCGAACGCCTCCTCCATCGGCGCCGACGGCCGCGCCGTCACCGTGCCCTCGCCCACGTCGAGCAGCAGCCGGTCGCCCTCCGCCACCAGCCGGCGCACGTCGCGCACCCGGCCGAGCACCGGCACGCCCATCGCCCGCGCGACGATGGTGACGTGCGCGGTCAGCGACCCCTCCTCCAGCACCACGCCCTTCAGCCGGCGGCGGTCGTATTCCAGCAGCTCGGCGGGGCCCAGGTTGCGCGCGATCAGGATCGTGTCCTGGCGAAGGCCGAGCTGCGCCGCCGTGCCCATCTGCCCCGACACGATGCGGAGCAGCCGGTTGGCCAGATCCTCCAGGTCGTGCATGCGGTCGGCGAGCAGCGGATCGTCGATCTGGCGCATCCGCTGGCGGGTGCGCTGCTGCACACGCTCGATCGCCGCCTCCGCGGTCAGCCCGCTGTCGATCGCCTCGTTGATCCGCCGCGCCCAGCCCTCGTCATAGGCGAACATCCGGTAGGTCGCGAGCACCTCCTCATGCTCGCCGCCGACCCCGAACTCCGCCTGCGCCGCGATGCGATCGATCTGCTCGCGCATCTTGGCGAAGGCGGCATAGACGCGGCGGCGCTCCGCCTCCCCATCTTCGGCCACCACCTGTTCGACGGTGATGCGCGGCTGGTGGAACACCGCATGGCCAGCGCCCATGCCGTCCACCAGCTTCAGCCCCGCGACGCGCACGCTGGCGGTGGGCTGCGGCCGCGCGGGGCCGGCGGCGGCGTCGACCAGGCCGGCGTTGGCGATCAGCTCGGCCAAGACCATCGCCACCGTCTGCAGCGCCTCGATCTCGACGTCGGCATAGCGGCGCGGCTCGGCATGTTGCACCGCCAGCACGCCCACCGAGCGCTCGCGCCGGATGATCGGCACGCCCGCGAACGAGTGGAACCGCTCCTCGCCCGTCTCGGGCCGATAGGCGAAATCGGGGTGGCTGGCGGCCTGGTCGAGGTTCAGCACCTCGCCCTGTTCGGCGATCGTGCCGACCAGGCCCTCGCCCAGCGCCAGCTTGGTGACGTGCACCGCCGCCTCGTCCAGGCCCTGCGTCGCGAACAGCTCCAGACACCCCTCGCGCAGCAGGTAGATCGAGCAGACCTCGCTATCGAGCGCCGCGCCGATGATGCCGACCACTGCGTTGAGTTTTCCCTGCGCCGAGGTGCGCGACGCCATCACGTCGTGCAGGCGGACCAATATCTCGCGGGCGGAGGCGGCGGCGGTCGCAGGCATGGCCGTCGCCTAGCAGGGGCGGGGCCTGGGTGCCACGCAACAAAAGATGGATGACGACGGTCGAAGCGTCGCTTGGCTTTGTGCGCCGACCTGTTACGCTTACGCAATCATTTGCGACGGCGAGACCTGCAAGGGGGAAGATATGGGCGTGACCGGCATCGGCGGCATCTTCTTCCGCGCGGACGATCCCAAGGGGTTGCGGGCGTGGTACTTCGCCCACCTCGGCGTCGGCGGGCAGGGCTATAAGCCGTGGGAGCAGGCGGCTGGGCCGACGCTGTTCATGCCGTCCGCCGCCGGCACCGACATGTGGCCGGCGGGCAAGCAGTGGATGCTGAACTACCGCGTGACGGACCTCGACGCGCTGCTGGCGGGCCTGGCGCAGGCGGGGATCGCGGTGACGACGGACCCCGCCTGGGACACGCCCGAGACGGGCCGCTTCGCGCGGCTGTCCGATCCGGAAGGCAATTTGATCGAGCTGTGGGAGCCGCCGGTGGAGGATTGAGGCGTTACGGGGCGCGCTAATCGCGACCCGACCCAAAAGTAGGTAACAGTAGGTAACACCAAACGCACCGCCGCGGCGAAGGCATCGAAGCACTCGCTGGCTGATTAAGGTCTTGGGCCATGTGAAAGAACGAAACCGATGGTCGCATGCGCTTTCCAACATCGCAAGCGGCGGCAGTCGGAAGGCGGATGGTCGCGATTGGTGAACCGGACCGTTCGCCTCTGGCAGCGTCACGCAGATAGCCGACCTTACGCGGCGCTGCTGCCTTTCCCCAAAAAGGATGGTTGATCGAGAAAGCCGCTGGACTGTCGAAACTCACCTCCGTACTCAAAGAGAGAATGTTAACATTTTAAGTACTGCGAAGGGTGAGTGGACGCAGAGTCTCTATTACTTTTCGCTAATACTATATAATCGGCATCGTACCTCGCCATCTTTCGCAAAGTGGCGGATCATTTGATGATTTTAGCGACAAGCAGTAACGTGATTCTGTATTATCATGGATTTAATTCTTTGCTTTGTTTATCTGTAACGTCGTACAGTTTAAGTAGATCAATAATATGGGAGACTTGCACCGTGTATCTATCAAGTTCCTTTTTATCGATAAAAGCAGTCACCGTCTGATTCTTGTAGAAGAAGGTTACGGCACAAGCGAGATCTATCACCCCACAGTAAATAAACTTGATTGTTGAAACTTCGGGATGAACGGGCACGCCGAAGTGGGTACTTACGTCAAGATCGAGTCCGCTTACGATGCGATGCTTCCCTTGTGGAAGCTTGGCATATCCTGGCTCGTCATACGAATACATTCTAAATCCGTTCACGACACCGACTCCGCTAACTCGGCCGTGACCGACGTGCGCCAAGTCGGCAGCGCTGAGTCTCTGATGCTCGGGGTTGACCGACGCCGTATTTCCCAGGACATTTGAATCTATTTCAATTTCTAGCCGCCGGTCAGAGTCAGTCAGAGGAAGCTTACACTCTCCAAGAGGGGTATATCTCCAAGGTTTTAGCGTGTTCTTATCCGTTGAAAGGTCGATGGATGCTTGTGGGCCTCCCTTCAAGTTCGACTTATAGTGGAGGTATGCTGCAGGAAAAGCAAAGGTGACCGGTGGATCGGAGGTTACTCGAAAATACTTCTGCCTATCAGCAACCGTTCCGACATAGCGGTAGAGGCTGGTTTTTACCGGCGCCATGCTGCAGGTGCCATCTTGGAATGACTCTAACTTGACTGGCTCGGTCTTCGAGTTCAAATCCGAATTGTCGCACGCTGCCGTCGATAAACATACCGCGATGAGTGCTGTTGATACAAAGAGCGAAGCAACCTTCCGATCTGCTTCGCGGGCGCTAAGTGACGAGGTGTAGACTGTCTGACTAGCACCACTTCCGTCTCCTTTCTGAACGACGTTAGGTCGTGATCCTGACCCAGGTAAGCGATCTGGCAATCTCTCAAACGAGGCAATCGAGACGGCCGGAGGTTCTCGATTGGGAACCCATAGCGAGATATTCGTCGGGCCGATTGTGCCGACAGCCGGCGAGCGCGACTGCTTTCCCAAAATCTGTTCCCGATTGCTCTTTCCCGCAATTGCCGCTCGGAGATGGGAAAACGGCAAGGATCGCGCCTGGCGAATGGCTGCTTTCAGGCTCGCGCATGCCATCTGAGTGTCCGACAACGGGCGCCCGCCGCCGTATCAAGCGGAAAAGAGTTCGCCACGACCTCATCCGCCCGTCAATCGAACAGCCCGTCCTGGCTCCCCGCCGGAGGGTCCAGCCCCAGGTGCTTCCATCCGCCTGCATTCAGGAAACGCCCGCGGGCGGTGCGGGCGATCAGGCCGAGCTGGATGAGGTACGGCTCGATCACCTCCTCGATCGTGTCGCGCGGTTCGCTGAGGCCGGCGGCGAGCGTTTCCACCCCCACCGGTCCGCCGCGATAGATGTCGGCGATCATCGTCAGATACCGCCGGTCCATCGCGTCGAGGCCGAGCTGATCGACCTCCAGCCGGTTGAGCGCGCGGTCGGCGGCGGGCGCGTCCACCACCGGCGTGCCGGCTACGTTGGCGAAATCGCGCACCCGGCGCAGCAGCCGGCCCGCGATGCGCGGCGTGCCCCGCGCGCGCCGCGCGATCTCGCGCGCGCCGTCCGTCGACGTCGGCAGGTCGAGCAGCCGGGCAGCGCGCGCGACCACCTTTCCGAGCTCGTCCACCGTGTAGAACTGCAGCCGCACCGGGATGCCGAACCGGTCGCGCAGCGGCTGCGTCAGCAGGCCCTGCCGCGTCGTCGCGCCGATCAGCGTGAAGCGCGGCAGATCGATGCGGACGCTGCGCGCGGACGGACCCTCGCCGATCATTAGGTCGAGCGCGCGATCCTCCATCGCAGGGTACAGCACCTCCTCGACCGCGGGCTGGAGCCGATGGATTTCGTCGATGAACAGCACGTCGCCGTCCTCGAGATTGGTCAGCAGCGCCGCGAGGTCGCCCGATTTGGCGATCACGGGGCCGGAGGTGGCGCGGAACCCGACGCCCATCTCGCGCGCGACGATCTGCGCGAGCGTCGTCTTGCCGAGCCCGGGGGGGCCGAAGAACAGCACATGGTCGAGCGCGTCGCCGCGTTGTTTCGCAGCATCGATGAACACGCGGAGGTTCTCGCGCGCGGCGCGCTGGCCGACGAACTCGTCGAGATGCCGCGGACGCAGCGCGGCGTCGACATCGTCGGCGCGGCGGGCGGGGGAGAGGAGGCGGTCGTCGGTCATGTCAGTTGGCCAGCGCGTCAATCAGTTCGTCGACGGAGACGCCCGCCTGTTCGAGAATGGAAGCCAGCGTTCCCCGCCTCACCTCTCGGTGCATCGGAACGATGACGGTTGCAGCGTGGCGACGCAACTTCAGGTGACTGCCACGCTGGCTGATCTGTTCGAAACCCAGCCGGTCCAGTCCGCGCACGATATCGCGAGCGGGAAGGACCGGAAGTTTAGGCATGGACGTCGACGGTGATCGAGGTCACGATCGGAGGACGTCCGGACGGCAGCGGTTGATCTTCGAGGTAAAGCTCCACCGCTTCGCGGAGATTGGTCAGCGCCTCCTCGATGGTATCGCCTTGGGAAGCGATGCCCGTCTCCGGATTATAGGCGACGTACCCGTCGTCTTCCGGAGTCAGAACGGCGGTGACCTGCATGAAGCTTCTCCTCGCCCCACCCTACCGCGCCGCCTTCTTCAGCGCCAGCCGCACCAGCGCGTCGAGCGTGGCGCCCGCGCCCAGTTCATCCTCCGCCGATGCGACCGCGGCCGAGGCCTCGCCTGGGCGAAAGCCGAGGTTGAGGAGCGCGGACACCGCGTCCGCGCCCGCACCGACCGCGACCACCTGCGCCGCCGCGCCCGGGCCGAGCGCGACCCCGCCGACCTTGTCCTTCAGCTCGCGCACGATCCGCTCGGCGAGCTTGGGGCCGACGCCGTTGGCGCGCGCGACGGTCGCCTTGTCCTGCGCCATCACCGCGCGCGACAGCTCGGCGGGTTCCAGCGCCGACAGGATCGCCAGCGCGACGCGCGCGCCGACGCCCTGCACGCCCGTCAGCAGCCGGAACCAGTCGCGCTCGGCGGCATGCGCGAAGCCGACGAGGCGGATCGACTCCTCCGACACCAGCATCTCGGTGAACAGGGTCGCCGCCTCGCCCACCGGGCCGATCGCCGCCAGCGTGCGCGCCGACGCGCCGACCAGATAGCCGACGCCGCCCACGTCGATCACCGCATGGTCGACCCCGGTCGCCTCCAGCCTGCCCTTGAGATGCGCGATCATCGAGGGCGCGGTAGAGCAAGGCGGGCGGGCCGTCACCTGTGCCGCATCGCGAACGGCTCCCGGGCGTGCGGTGGCGGCGTTCGCTGGGTCGATGGAAGCCGATATGACAAGGGCGGAGCCGCGGCCCCGCCCTCCTCATAATCCGTCGATAGCCGGACCTACTTCTCGCGGACCAGCGTCGTCTCGGTCAGATGCTCGGCCAGGAACCACACTTGCGGCTCGTTGGTGCGGATCACGTTGCTGACCGACCGGCCGGATGAAATGTCCAAGCATTTCTTCCGCCGACACGGATTCCAGGAGAGCAAGATGGTCCCGATGCGGTGGCTAAAAGACACAGCGCTGGAAAAAGGCATAGATTTTTCCGGATAGCGCGAAAACTGGCTGACAACCTGCTCTGCAAGAAGGATTCGAAAAAATTTTACTTTTCCGTTGACGCTGCGAAAGCGAATCGATAAATCCCTCTCTCGTCAGGGCGTC
>NZ_CAXSHM010000002.1:0-93301 GCF_964237335.1 uncultured Sphingomonas sp. | reverse complement strand
GCGGATCACGTTGCTGACCAGCAGGTCGTTGGTGCCGTCGTCGCCCGACTCGTCGGCGAGGTCGGCGCCCTCATGCGCCTGGCGCAGGATGATCTCGTGCGCCTCCAGCAGCCGCGAGAGCTGCGTCGGCACATCCTCGCGGCCCTTGGGCGGGCGGGTGATCTTCGTCGTCTCGGCGACGTCGTGCGGCGTCGCGAGGCTGATCCCGCCCAGCGCCATGATCCGCTCGGCGATCAGGTCGACGAGCTTCACCTGCTCCTCGTAATGCGCGTCCAGCAGCAGGTGGAGCTGGTAGAAGGTCACGCCCGACATCTGCCAGTGATGCTTCTTGTACAGATCGCGGATCATGATCGTGTCCGCGAGCACCTGGTTGAGCACGTCGATGCTCTGCTTGCGCGCATTGTCCTCGAGCGCGAGCGGAAGTTGCTTCAGCGTGCCGAACGGCTGAATCTCGCGCGGCTCTACCTTGTACAGCGGCTGCGCCGCGTCGACGGTGGACGTCTTCGCCATGTCACTCTCCTGGAGAGGGTTCGGGCGGCCCAACGGGTGGGGCGGGGGTTTGTTCAAGCGCGAGTGTAATCGAACCTGTCCCCAAAACCGTTCTTGCTGAGCCTGTCGAAGCACTGCCTTTCTACCATGGTCGCAAGAAGGACAGCCCTTCGACAAGCTCAGGGTAAACGGAGGTAGGGAGTGTGTCGTGGCTATTCCGCCGCCACGCCCTCCGTGCCCCCGCGCTTGTCGTTCGCGGCCGTCGGCGCGGCGAGCATCGCCTGACCTTTCTCGGACAGCATCATGCCGATCAGCGCCTGGAGCGGCCCCGTGCCCCCTCCTCCAAGCCCGCCCTCGCCCGCGCCGCCCGACGTGATCTGCACGCGCGGCACGATGTCGACGCCGGACTTCTCCAGCGCCTCGGCCAGCCGCTCCACCACCTGGCGCGTGAGCTGATATTGCGCGCCGCCCGATGCGGCCGCCTGTTTCTCGATCGTCTCGGCGGTGGCGAGGCCGGTGCGGGTGATGCGCTCCGCCTCCGCGCCGGCCAGCGCGACGACCTTGGCGGCCTCGCCCTCGCCGGTGATGCGGGTGCGGTCCGCCTCGGCGTGGGCGAGCGTGCGCGTCTGCTCCGCCTCCTGCCCCGCGCGGCGCAGCGACGCCTTGCCCTGGTTCTCCTGCACCAGGATCTGGAGCTCCGACTCGGTGATCGCCGTCTGCCCGTGCGCGCGTGCTTCGGCCTCGCGCAGGCTCTTCTCGCCCTCCGCCGCGATCTTCTGCTTCTCGAACGTCGCGACGCGCTCCTCGGCGATCTGGCGCTGGCGGAGCTGGTTGAGCACCTGCTCGATCTGGTCGTTGCCCGCCGCCGCACGCGGCGTGCCGATCAGCACCTCCTGCATCTCGAGGTTGTAGGCGCCGAACTTCGCGCGCATCTCGTCGCCCGCCTGTTCCTGCAGGTCCGATCGTTCCTGCAGCAGCTCGATCAGCGTCTTTTTCTGCGCGACGTTCTTGAAGTACGCGCTCACCATCGGATCGAGCGTCTGCTCGACGAGCTTCCTGATGTCGCCGAACCGCTGGATGACGAGCGGCGCCTTGCGATAGTCGATATGGACCACGACGGAGAGCGGCAGCGTCGGCTCGAACGCGTCGCGGGTGATGAGCGACACTTCGGACAGGTTCTCGTCCAGCTTGTGCTGGCCGGTCGTGTCGTGATCCCATTTGAGGATGAAGTTGGTCGTCGGCACGATCACGATCTTGCCGGCATAGGTGTTGAACGCGTATTTGCCGGGCAGCAACGGCTCGCTCCAGACGCCCCGGGTGCCGCGCGCGACGAGCTCGCCGTGGCGGTAGTCCTCGCCCGACGTGTCCGCGCCGTCGATGCCGGTATAGCTGATGACGACGCCGACATGGCCGACCTCGATCACCGTCTTGGCGACCATCTCGACGGTCGCGAACAGGCGGTTGATGTAATAGCTGCCCTCGACGAGCACCTGGAGCTGGCGCCCGCGCCGCCCGCCCGCGGCGATGAAGCGTTCGGGGTCCTGGAAGCTGTTGTGGCTGGTGCCGTCCGCGCCATCCACACCGACCTGCGGCGCGATGATCTGGTCCGCGGTCAGCGCCGGGCCGTCATGGACGGTGACGATGCCGATCTGGTCATCCGCATCCTTGATGACGACGGCGTCGAAGCCGCGCCGGTCGGCGATCACGCCCTGCATCCGCTCGAACAGGTCGCGGTCTGAGCTTTCGAGCATCAGGCCGTGGATGCGCTCGCGCGTGATGATGACGAACTGCGCGAGGTTGATCGCATAGGTGCCCTCGCGCAGCACGGTGCGCTGCGGGCCCTTCTGGCCGCCGTTGGCCAGGAAGGCGCGCACGTCGAGGAAGTCGGCGGTCCGCGCGTTCGACGCCAGCGTCTGCGTCGGGCCGAGCGGGTCGCCGTCGCGCGCGAAGATGTAGCCGATCTGGCCCTGGGGGATCGTCACCAGCGGTTCGGAGTGGATGCGATACTGGAACGGCACGAAGAAGTGATAGCCGCCGCGCAGCACCGCGGGCTGGTATCCCGCCTCGCCCAGCAGCGCGATCAGACCGCCTGGGACGGAGCCGTTGCGGCTCCACAGTTTCTCGACGATCGCGACGCGGTTGTTGCCGACGTAGCGGACCGCGCGCGACAGGATGTACAGGACGACGACGACCGGCAGCACCACGGCCGACGCGCCGAGCACTAGAGACGTGTTCATGATGGATCGTGGCCCCTGAGAATGGCGGCCGCACGCGACTCGCCAGGGCGTGTTGCCCGCGCCCGAAGGCAGGGATTACGCCTCAGTCGTGATCGGGTCCAGTGGGATCGATCGGCGTCACTCGAGAGGTGATGCCGGGTAACGCTGACCGAGGTAGGTCGCGTGGGTCTGCGCATCGCCTTCGTCCAGCCGGGCGCGCTCGGCGGCGAGCTCCTCCACCGCGGCGGCGATCCGGTCCAGCGCCTCGGTCGTGCGCGCGCCGATGGCCTCGCGCCGGTCGGGCGCGGCGCTCGCGTGCGCGGCGGCGAAGGCGGCCACGGCACGCGACAGGTCGGCGGCGATCGCCCGGTCCCGCTCGTCGCCGAGGTCCCAGCGCGCGGCGCGTAGCCGTTCGACGACCGGCGCGGTCCCGCCGATCGCCTCCGTCCGGCGGAGCGCCTGCGACAGCTGCGCGGCGGCCGTGCGCGCGGCCGCCGCCGGGTCGCTCCGCTCGCGACGCGCACGCGCACGCCGCAGCGGCGGGTCCGTGAGCGCGGCGAGCACGGAGGCCAGCAGGATGAGGCCAGCGAACCCGGCCACGAACAGCCCGCTCACCCGCGCGACGAAGCCGAGCGGCGCGCCCCCCGGCCCGCCCGCCGGCCCAAGCGTCAGCCACGCGGCCGCGAGCACGACCAGATAGGCCGGCACCGCGACATGCAGCAACACGCCCGCGACCAGCCGCCATGGCAGCACCGGGCGTTCGGGCGTGGCGAGGGCATCGCGGTGCATCGCGGGACCATGCCACGGTCGCGCGCACCGGTCACCGGCGCTGGACGGGCTTGCAGGGTCCTGCCGCAAGGTCGACAGGGCAGCATGATCGAACGCTTCTCCGCCACTGCCGCCTTCCCCATCGACGCGGTCCGCGCGCAGTTCCCGGCGCTGCGCTACGACCGGGTGTATTTCGACGCGCCGGGCGGCACACAGGTTTGCGCGCCCGCGATCGCCGGGATGGTGGCACATCTGGAGCGCGGCACCGCCAACACCGGCGGCGCCTTCGTCACCGCGCGCGAGACGGACGCGCTGGCCGCCCGCGCGCACGAGGCGATGGCGGACCTCCTCGGCGGCCAGCCGGACGAGATCGCGTTCGGCGCCAACATGACCAGCCTGACCCTCAGCGTCAGCCGCGCGCTCGCGCAGGATTGGCAGGCGGGCGACGAGCTGGTGGTGACGCGGCTCGATCACGACGCCAACGTCGCGCCCTGGCTGCTCGTCGCGCGCGACCGGGGGATGACGGTGCGCTGGCTCGACTTCGATCCCGCGACCGGGCGATGGGAGGCGGACGACCTCGCCGCGCTGGTCGGCCCGCGTACGAGGGTCGTGGCGCTGGGCGGCGCGAGCAACGCGCTCGGCACGCTCAACGACGTCGCCGGCGCGGTGGCGGTGGTGCGCGTCCATGCGCCGGACGCGCTGGTGTATGTCGACGCGGTCCAGTCCGCGCCGCATGTCGCGATCGACGTCGCCGCGCTCGGCTGCGACCTGCTCGCCTTTTCGCCGTACAAGCTGTTCGGGCCGCATCTGGGCGTGCTGTGGATACGGGGCGCGCTCGCCGAGACGATCGACGCCTACAAGGTCCGTCCCGCGGGGACGCACGGCGCGCATCGGTTCGAGACGGGAACGCCGTCGTTCGAGGCGCAGGCGGGCGCGATCGGCATGGTCGATTATCTCGAATGGCTGGGCCGCGAGCTGTCGCCGGGCGTCAACGATCGGCGCGCGGCAATGGTGGCCGCAATGGACGGCTGCGTCGCCTATGAGCACGAGTTGGGCGAGCGGTTGCTGGCGGGGCTGCGCGGTGTCGGGGCGACGCTGTACGGCCCGCCGGCGATGGCCGGTCGGGTGCCGACATTCGCCTTCACGCTGGCGGGCCACCATCCGGATGCGGTCGCCGAGCATCTCGCGACGCGGGGCATCCACGCCTGGTCGGGGCATTTCTATGCGGTGGAGGTGATCCGCCGGCTGGGGCTGGAGGAGGCGGGCGGCCTCGTGCGCGTCGGGCTGTGCCATTACGCGACCGCCGGCGAGGTCGACCGGCTGATCGCGGCGCTGGGGGAGTTGGTTCCCTCTCCCCTCGGGAGAGGGAGGGAGCCGTCGAAGACGGCGGAAGGGTGAGGGCGACACGACCCGCTTCGGCTCGCCCTCACCCTTCCCACTCGCTTCGCGAGCGGGCCCCTTCCCTCTCCCGAGGGGAGAGGGATAGAGACGACGCATGACCGACCTCGCCATCCTCTACGAGCACCCCGAGTGGTTCCGGCCGCTGTTCGCCGCGCTCGATCGGCGGGGCGTGTCGTATCGCGCGATGACGCCCGACGGACACTGGAACCCGGCCGACCTCGAACGGCCCGCTCCCGTCGCGTTCAACCGCATCGCGATGTCGAGCTTTCTTCGTGGTGGCGCGACCGAACACCCGATCTTCCACGCCGCCGCGCTGCTCGATCACTGGCGGCGCGCAGGCGCGCGGGTCGTCAACGGACCGGACGTGCTGGCGATCGACGCGTCCAAGGCGCGGCAATTGTCGCTGATCGCCTCGCTCGGCCTCGCCATCCCGGCGACGCGCGTCGTCCACCGCGCCGCCGACGTGGCGGCCGCCGCCGCGACGCTGTCGTTCCCGCTGGTGGTGAAGGCGAACATCGGCGGGTCGGGCGCGGGCATCGTCAAGTTCGACAGCATGGCCGAACTGCGCGCCGTCATCGCCGACGGCGAGCTGCCGACCAGCATCGACGGCGTGCTGCTGGTGCAGGATTACGTCCCCGCCCGCGACGGCGCGTCAATCCGGATCGAGACGCTGGACCGCCGGTTCCTCTACGCGCTCGACGTGCGCGGCGGCGGCGCGTTCGACCTGTGCCCGGCGGACGCCTGCGTCGTGCCCGGTCAGCCGATCCCGATGACCGCGATCCGGCCCGCGCCGGGGCTGGTCGAGGCGGCCGAGCGGATCGCCGGCGCGATGGACCTGGACGTCGGCGGGGTGGAGGTGATGATCGACGATCGTGACGGAGTACCGCGCTTCTACGACATCAACGCGCTGTCCAATTTCGTGGCAAAGCCGCTCGATGTGCTGGGCTGGGACCCGCATGACCGGCTCGTGGATTACCTTGTGCGTGTTATCGAAGAGACGCGCTGACGCGCTTGGGTGATCGAGGAGAACCGCTGATGCGCTACGGATTCTGGATGCCGGTGTTCGGCGGCTGGCTGCGCAACGTGGCCGACGAGGGCATGGAGGCGAGCTGGGACTATGCCAGGCGGCTGACCATCGACGCCGAGCGCTGGGGATACGACCTGACGCTGATCGCCGAGCTCAACCTCAACGACATCAAGGGCGTGACCGCGCCCGCGCTCGATGCCTGGTCCACCGCCGCCGCGCTCGCCGCCGTCACGCAGCGGCTGGAGCTGATGGTCGCGGTGCGCCCCAATTTCCACCAGCCCGCGCTGTTCGCCAAGGCGGCTGCGAACATCGACCGCATCTCGGGCGGGCGCCTGTCGCTCAACGTCGTCTCGTCCTGGTGGGCGGACGAGGCGAAGCAGTACGGGCTGCAGTTCGACCAGCACGACGATCGCTACGCGCGTACCGCCGAGTGGCTGAAGGTGGTCGAGGGGCTATGGACCGAAGAGCGGTTCAGCTTCGGCGGCGATTTCTACACGCTACAGGACGCGATCTGCGCGCCCAAGCCGGTGAAGCCGCCGGTGATCTACGCAGGCGGTGAGAGCGACAAGGCGAAGGCGATGATCGCCGCGCAATGCGACGCCTATGTGATGCACGGCGATCCCGCCGACGCGATCGCGCCCAAGATCGCCGACATGGCCGCGCGCCGCCGCGCGATCGGACGACCCGACATGACCTATGGCATGGCCGCCTATGCGATCGTGCGCGATACCGAGGCGGAGGCGAAGCGCGAGCTGGAGCGGATCACGACGGTGACGGACCTGCCGGCCGGCTACGCCAATTTCGCCCAGTGGCTGTCGGGAACGCAGCTCGAACGCGAGCTGAAGCTGCAGGAATATGCCGTCTCCAACCGCGGCCTGCGCCCCAATCTGGTCGGCACGCCCGAGCAGCTGCGCGAGCGGATCGAGGAATATGAAGCGGCGGGAGTCGACCTCCTCCTCCTCCAGATGAGCCCGCAGGCCGAGGAGATGGAGCGGTTCGCCGCCCAGGTGATGCACAAGCATCCGGCAGAGCTGCGTGCCGTTTAGGCAACATGCCCGAAAACTTTGCAGCTCGTGACGATTGTGACTGGATTGTCGTCCGGCGGGAGCGTACCCGATATTCATTCGCCGACATCGCCCGTCAGAGGCCGAGTCGGCGAGGAGAGAGATGTCCGCCCCGGTCGCACCCCCCGCGACCGGGGCGCGCAGGCCCGCCGGCCAGGGGAAAACGTTACCTTGTACGCGCGATGTCGCATTGACCTGCGTCAGTCCGCCCGCATGCCTGCGTTGACACGGCTCTGCCCCTCGCCGACGCCAATCCGGTGAGCGCCTTTCCCCATCCCACCGTCGCCATCGGCGTGCCCGTGCGCGACGAGCAATCCTTGTTGCCTGGCCTGCTGGGTGCGCTCGCCGGCCAGCGCAGGATCGATCCCGCATCGGTGACGATCGCCTTCCTGCTGGACGGCTGCACCGACGGCAGCGAGCCGTTGATCCGCGCCTGGCGCTCTCCTTTCGAAGTGTCGGTACGGTGCGATCCTCGTGGAGAGCCCAGCGCCGGCCGCGCGCGCGGCGCTGTGATGGAACAGGCGGTTTGCAGTGGCGCGGCCCTGCTGCTCACGACCGACGCGGACAGCGCGCCGGCGCCCGACTGGATCGCCGCCGCCGTCCGCGCGCTGGCGCAAGCCGAGGTCGTGGCCGGGCGGATCGTGCGCACCGGCCTGCCCGACCCTGTGCAGGACGCACTGGAGGCCTATTACGACCGGCTCCACGCCCATCGGCGCCGCCTGGACCCGGTCGTGTGGGACCCCACACCCGGCCACCACCATACCGGAGGCGCGAATCTGGGTTTCAGGGCCGATGCGTACCGCGCGCTCGGCGGCTTCGATCGGGTGGTGTCGGGCGAGGACGCGCTGATCCTCGACCGCGCGCACCGGCTGGGGCTGCGCGTGCGGCGCGAGCCTGCGATGCTGGTCGCGACGTCGCCGCGGCGGCGCGGCCGTGTGCCCGGCGGCCTCGCCTGCGCGCTCGCCCGGCTCGACGATGGCGATGCGGTTCAGGTCGCGCATCCGGGCGACGCGGCCTGGCAATATCGCGGTCAGGCGATCGCGCGCGCCGGCTTCGCGCGCCTGCCCGGATCGGCGCAAGGCATCGCCGCCACGCTGGAGCTGCCGGTCGACGAGGTGCTGGCGGTCGCCGCCGAATGCACCAATGCCGAGGCGTTCGCGATGCGGATCGCACCGTCCGTGCCCGGCGGTCCGCGCATGGTGTCGCTGGCCGACGCGCTCGCCGCGCTCGACGCGCTGGAGGACGCGCGCGACGTCGCGGCAGCATGACCGGGTCGTTGTCGCCCGCCGCGCTGCACGACGAGATCGTCCGGCTCACCGCTACGTTGCCCCATCATAGCGATCCGCGCGACGCCGACGAGCTGCTCGTCCTGCTGCGGCTGCTCCACGCGACCGGCCGGCGCGACCTGCCGCTCGGGCGGTTGTTCGAGGGGCATGTCGATGCGGGCCAGATCATTCGCCGCTACGGAACCCCCGGCCAGGCGCCGCCCGCCGGCGCGGTGCTGGGCGTCTGGAACGCGGACCTGCCCGGCGAGCCGCCGCGGCTGACCCGCGATGGCGGGGCGTGGCGACTGTCGGGCGCCAAGGCCTATGCCTCGGGCTCGGGCATCCTCAGCCACGCGCTGATAGGGTCGGATGGCGAGGGTGGGCGCCAGCTCGTGCTGCTCGATCTCGCCGCTGTGCCGCCGGCGATCGACCGGAGCTGGTGGCGCGTCATCGGGATGCAGCGATCGGAGACGCACGTCGTGCGCTGGGTGGATGCGGCGGTGCCTGGCGCGGCGCTGATCGGCGCGGCCGGCGATTATGCGCGCGAGCCGTTCCTCAGTGGCGGCGCGCTGCGCTTCGTGGCGGTACAGGCGGGCGGCGTCGCCGGCCTGTTCGACCGGGTGCGCGACCACCTCGTCGCCACCGGCCGCGCCGCCGATCCGCATCAGGCCGGGCGCCTCGCCGAGCTGTTCGCGCTCGCCGAGGGGATCGCGGGCGTGGTGCGCGACACCGCGCGGCGCTGGTTCGCGGAAGGCGACGAGGCGCGCCTGCCCCGCGTGTCGGCCGCCAGGGCCGCGGTGCTGGCGGCGGGGGAGCGCGCGGTGATGGTGGCGGAGGCGGCGGTCGGCCTGCCTGGCATGTTCGTCGACCATCCACTGTCCGCGACGATCGCCGACCTGTCGGTGTATCTGCGCCAGCCCATGCCCGACGCGCAGCGGATGCGCGTGGCCGCCGCCGCCGCGGCCGGGCTGCTGGTGCCCGAGCTGTAGCGGTGGCAGCGATCGACCTTTCCGGTTTTGCCGACAAGTTCCGCGCCGATGCGGACCCGTGGGCCACCTTCTCGAACGCCGACGAGGCGCTGAAACGCCGCGCGATCCTGCGTGCGCTCGGGCCGGGACCATGGGGGCGCGTGCTCGAGCTGGGCGCAGGCAACGGCTCCAACAGCGCCGCGCTGGCCGATCGCGCGCTTCGGCTCGACGCGACGGAGGGCACGTGGGAGGGGACAACGCTGGTCGCCAAGGCGCTCGACGGACGTTCACGCACGCGTGCGTCGGTGCTGGCGGTCCCAGGCCGCTTCCCCCGGTCCACCTATGACGCGCTCGTGGTGGCGGAGCTGCTCTACTACCTGTCGCCGCGCGCGATGGCCGCGACGGCGCGGGACGTGGCGGCGGCGCTGCGCCCCGGCGGTCGGCTGGTGCTCGCCCACCACCGGATCGACTATTACGACTTCGCCCAGCATGCCGACGGCATCCACGGCCGGTTCCTGACGGACACGCGAACCGGTTGGCGAACAGCGGGCGGCTATCGCACCGGCCGGTGGATCGTCTCGGCGTGGATCAGGGCATAGGCGCTACGCCGCTAGCGGCAGCCAGTCGGTCGCGATCTCGTGATAGCGGTCGACGAACCCCACCGAGGCCGCGAGCGCCTTCTCGTCCTTGACCCGCACCCGCTTGCCGATGCGCTCGATCAGCTCGCGGCGCTCCATCTCGCGAATCGTGCGGTTGACGTGCACCTTGGTCAGGCCGACCGCATCGCCGATGTCCGCCTGCGTCAGCGGCAGCTCGAACGAGTCGATCACGCCCCCCGCCGTCGTGCGCAGCCGCGCGAGCATGTCGAGCAGCAGCGTGCTCAGCCGATCGACCGCACCGGTCCGGCCGATCGAGGTCAGCCGGTCGCTCATCGCCACATTCTCCGCCGCCGCCACCGCGTAGAGCAGCCCGGCGAGCCGCGGCTGCGCCTTGAAGATGCGGCCGAGATTGGCCTTGCTGAGCTCGGAGATGATGCAGTCGCTCACCGCGGTCAGCGTGTTGGACGCGAGGTTCCAGGCGATGCTGGACGTGCCGATCAGGTCGCCGGCATAATGGAAGCGCAGGATCTGCCGCCCGCCGCCCGCCAGCGTCGCCGCGCTGTGCAGCCAGCCCTGCTGGACGATGTAGAGGTGATCGTTGGGCTCGCCCTCACGCATCACCTGCGCGCCCGCGCGCACCCGTTGCTCGCGCCGCTCCGCCCAGTCGAGCGCATCGCGCTCCTCCGGTGTCAGATCGAGGTAGCGTTCGAGGCGGGTTGTTAAGGCGCTTTTAAGCATGTGGGCTGACCTTGATCCTGACGACACGCAGAACACGTGTTTCTACCGACAGGTTTCATGAAGATCAACATATTTTCCGGTGGCGATAACACCGGTTGACGGTGGGACCAGGAGGAGCCTTGGCTCGTTGAGGGCGGCATGATCGACAGACCCCTCCGGCTCGGCTTTCCCGTCAAGGTAATGGGCCGGCCCGGCTTCAAGTCCAACGACACGCGCCGCTGGCAGAAGGATCCGCACCTGCGCTGCTCGCTCGACGAGGTGAGCCGGATCCTCGACTATCTGCATGACGAAGAGCTCGACATGTACCGCCTGTCTTCGGAGCTCGCGCCCTATGCGACGCACCCGGACATGCCGCAGTTCCACGGCCAGCTCGCCGAGGCCGATGCCGAGCTGCGCGCATTCGGCGCGAAGGCGCGTGGTTACGACATCCGCCTGTCGTTCCACCCGTCGCAATATGTGCTGCTCAACAGCCCGGACGAGGCACTGACCGCCCGCAGCATCTGGGACCTCGCCAGCCAGTCCGAGATGCTCGACCGGATGGAGCTCGGCAACGAGGCGGTGGTCCTTACCCATGTCGGCGGCGTGTACGACGATCACGCCGCGAGCCGCGAGCGCTGGATCAGGGGATGGGAGCAGAGCCCCGACGTCGTCCGCCGCCGGCTGGTGCTGGAGAATGACGACATCCGCTTCTCCGCCGCCGACGTGTTGTGGATCCACGAGCGCACCGGCGTGCGGCTGATCTTCGACTATCAGCACATGTGGTGCCTGAACCCGGAGGGGCTGGAGATGCGCGACACGCTGGAGCGGTTCCTGGCGACCTGGCCCGCGGGCGTCCGCCCCAAGATCCATTTCTCCAGCCCGCGGACGGAGATGCGCGAGATGAAGCAGAAGATCACGCCAGCGCAGCGCGCGGCGGCGACCGGCGGCAAGGTGAAGAAGGGCGAGACGCTGAAGACGGCGGTGAAGCCGACCGCGCGCGTGCGCACCGTGCTGCGCCCACCGGTGTGGACCGGCCATGCAGACTTCACCAACCCGTTCGAGTTCGCGACCTTCATGCGGATGGCGCATGGCCTCGAGTTCGACGTGATGATGGAGGGCAAGGCGAAGGACGTGAGCCTGCTGAAGCTGCGCCCGGACCTGCTGCGCTACGCCCCCGACGTCGCCGCCCGCTTCGGCATCACCGCGGCGGATGCGGGACGGCTGGCGGCGGACGAGGCCGGGCTGGAAGACGGCGTCGCGGCGGACGAGAGCGCGGACGTGGACGAGGGAGTGATGGCATGAGGTACACTGCCTTCCGCGCCGGTCGGGCGGTCGCGCTGGCCCTGCTCGCCCTTCCGGGCTGCGCCTCGCTGCCGCGGCAGCCAGGCGCCGTCGCCGCGCCCGCTCCCGTCTTCTCGGCGGAACGCTTCTTCGAGGGGCGGACGGAAGGGCGGGGCACGCTGAAGGTCGTCGCGAGCCGGGCCCGGCCCGTCCATGTGCTCGGCACCGGGCATGTCGAGGCGGACGGCACGCTCGTCCTGACGCAGACGGTGACGGAGGGCGACAAGCCGCCCAAGACGCGCGAATGGCGCATCCGCCCGGTGTCGCCCGGCCGTTACGCCGGCACGCTGAGCGACGCGGCCGGCCCGGTCACGGGCGAGGTCCATGGCAACCGGCTGGACCTCCGCTTCCGCATGGCGGGCGGCTTCGCGGTCGAGCAGCGATTGTACCTGCGGCCGGACGGACGGGCGGCGCTGAACCGGCTGACCGTCCGCAAGCTGGGCATCGTGGTAGCGGTGCTGGACGAGACGATCACGAAGGTCGGGTGAGGACGGCTTGGCGCAAGGAGCGGTGACGACGATGTTTGGAGCGATGACGACGGCGGACGAGGTTCTACAAGGCGTGGACCTGAGCGGTCGCCGGGTGCTGGTGACCGGCGCATCGGCTGGCGTCGGGTTGGAGACCGCGCGCGTTCTCGTCGCGCATGGCGCGCACGTCGTCGGCACCGCCCGCGATTGCGCCAGGCTGCGAGCCGCCACGGCGCCATGGGCCGAAGATCGATCGACGGGAAGTTTCCGGTCCGTCGAGCTCGATCTTGCCTCGCTCGCAAGCGTCCGGGCTTGCGCGGATGCCCTGTCGAAGGCCGGCGAGCCGTTCGATGTCGTCATCGCCAACGCCGGCGTGATGGCGGTTCCCGAAGGAACGACCGCAGACGGGTTCGAGACCCAGTTCGGGACCAACCACATCGGCCACGCCGTCCTGGTGAACGGCATTGCCGGACTGCTCGAGCCTGGCGGCCGCGTCGTCATGGTGTCGTCTGCCGGGCATCGCGGGGCCGATGTCGACCTGGACGATCCGAACTTCGAGCGGACGGCCTACGACCCGCTCACCGCCTATCGCCGCTCCAAGACGGCGACGATCCTTTTCGCGGTCGAGTTCGACCGGCGTCATCGGGCGGCGGGCGTCCGCGCGACCGCGGTCCACCCCGGCGCGGTGCTGACCGACACCACGCGCAAACTGATCGAGGCCCAGCCATCGGCCGCCTCGGCTTTCGCATGGAAGACCGTCGCGCAGGGCGCGGCGACGTCGCTATGGGCGGGGTTCGTCGCGCCCTCTGACGACATAGGCGGGCGGTATTGCGAGGATTGCCACGTCGCCGAGGTGAACGACGATCCGGCCGCATCGTCCGGCGTCCGCTCGTACGCGCTCGATCCCGAACGCGCGAGCGCGCTGTGGCTGAAAACCGAGCAGATGGTCGGCAAGCCGGGCATTGTGGCGGCGGCGCTGGACGAGACGATCGCGAAGGGTGGGTGAGGACGGCGTGGCGTAAGGTGCCTGTCGGCGGTCTCCGGTCAGGCGACTCTCTGGGTCAGCCTGCAGTCAAACGCCTTCCACAACACGGTTTTGCAACGGCTAAGCCGCTGATATCGTAAGGACCCTGCCGGCGTTGCAGAAGGTAACCCTTTCGCAACATCCAAGATGGCAGCAATCGCCCACTTTCGGCCATCTAACGACACTCCGGTCTACCGGCAGGTTCCCGTAGCTTGTTTATGCTACGGGCGGCGGCTTCGGTATGTCATGGGCTGGGAGAGGGTATGCACGACGTTGCTTGGCTTGCTGAAAACGTCTGCGTGGCTGACGATTTTCTATCGGGATCAGAATGTGCTGCGCTGATAGCTCGAAGTGAGGCGCTTCGCTATGAAGCGGCACTCGTTTCCAAGCGGTCTGGACCCATCATTGATGTGAACATCCGCAACAATGATCGTGTGATTCTAGACGATCCGATGTACGCATCGGAACTCTGGGAAAAGCTGAGGAACATTGTGCCCGCGACGTTCCACCGCATCTGGCATGCCTGTGGTATAAATGAGCGCCTGCGTTTCTACCGGTATGAACCGGGCCAATACTTTGATTGGCATAGCGACGGTTCCTTTTGGCGTTCACAGCGGGAAGAAAGCCATTTTACCTTCATGGTATATCTGAATGAAGACTGCGAGGGAGGTGAGACCACCTTTCGTGGCTTACCGGATCATCCTCACCAGGACTTGGTTGTGACACCGAAAAAGGGCATGGCTCTCATATTCCGCCATCCGCTGTGGCACCGCGGCAGCGAAGTTCGTCATGGTCGAAAGTATGTTCTTCGATCCGACATCATGTACCGGCTTGATCCTGATTCCGACGAAGGTGTGACCGGCTGATACGCCAAACCGCTACCTACAGGTGTCGTCGCCTTCAAGTAGACGGACCGCTTTCCACCAGACCCAGCCGTTCGCCGCCCCGTTGCGAAAGGGACCCCTTTTGCAACGCCAGCGATGATCGCCGTCAGATGTGACGAGTGCTGTCACCTACAGCATGATCTGCGCGCACATAAACATCAACGCCAGCCCCACTCACATCGTTAGCGGCGCCGCATAGCCGGTCAACTCCAGATACCCTCGCCCGCCGGTCGTCCGCACCGCGCCCTCCCAGTACACCGGCAGGTCGCTCGCCCGCGAGTCGAGCTCCTGGTCCGGGAACAGCGGCTGCAGCGGGAAGCGGCGCAAGCCGCCGGGCAGGTGGACGTCCAGCCATTGCGCGACCGGATACACGGCGCCGGTCGCCGGCGAGCGCCATGTCCGCGCCGGCGTGAAGCGCACGTCGGCGGGGGCGAAGCGGGTCACCTTGCCGTCGGGCGCGCGGTACGAGCCGCCCGCCCACAGCACACCGCCGTCATCCTGGGGTCCCCGCGAAACACCACTTCGCGGGGTGGGCTTGCGCCGGATGCGGAACGCCATCAGCGCGGCGCCGTCGTCGAGGTTGAGCCCGGTCCAGTCCCAGCCGATGGCGCCGGGCGCGAGATAGTCGCTCGACCATTCGCGATCGAGCCACGCCTCCCCCGCCACCCGCGTCGACCGGCCATGGACGGTGACGGTGCCGGTCGTGGCGAGGTGCGGGATCGAGTAATAATAGCTCGCCTGCTCGGGGCGCGGCCCCTTGCGGCTGTAGCCGTCCTCGCCTTCCGCCAGCACGGGCTGCGTCGGGCGGAAATCGAGGTCGAGCGCGAAGTCACCGGTCTGGACGCGGCCTGCGAACCGACCGTCGGGCAGGCGGCGGAACGTCCAGTCGCGCAAGGCGACGTCGGCGTCGCCGACCTTCGCGCCCGCCAGCCCGAACCCGGCCCGCGCCGCGCGCTCGCCGTGCAGGATGTGGCCGACCGCGCTGTCCGACAGCGCCGCGTGCGCGAACAGCACCTGGGCGGGCGCGAACGCGCTGGGATCGGCGACCGGGCCGGGCGGCGGGCGGGTGCGGAAGAAGGTGATCTGGAACCCGATCGCCCGCCCGTCCGCGGCCTTCAGCGATCCGGTGACATACCACCATTCGGTGCGATACGCCGGGTGCGCGCCATGGTCGCCGGGGAAGGCGAGGCGGATGCCGGGCCCGACCACCGGATAGGGCGAGGACGCAGGTCCGGCGGCGAGCGCGAGCAGTGCCAACAAGGGGGCAAGCAGGGACCAACCACGCCGCATCACCAATCCTCCCGAACCGCCAGCAGCGCGTCCTGCGCGGTCGCGCGCCGGCCTGCCAGCATCGCGGTGATCGCCGCCGCGCCGACCAGCGCCGCGATCACGCCCGCGATCGTCTCCCATGGCCAGCGCGTCGTCATCGTCCAGTGGAACGACTGCGGGTTGATGACGTGGATCAGCACCTGGCCCAGCAGCGCGCCGAGCGCCACGCCCGCCACCCCGCCGATCGCGCCCAGCAGCGCGCCCTCCGTCCCCAGCATCGCGACGATCTGGCGCTTCTCCAGCCCCAGATGCCGCAGCATCCCGAACTCGCGCGCGCGCGCGATCGTCTGCGCGGACATGGTCGCGGCGACGCCGGCGAGTCCGACGAGGATCGCCACCGCTTCCAGCACATAGGTGACGGCGAAGCTGCGGTCGAAGAGCTGGAGCGCGTAGCGACGCAAAGCGCGTGGCTCGGCGGTGGTGACGGCGGGGCGGAGCGTCGGCGGAAGCGCTGCGATCATCGCGCGGCCGACCGCGCCCGCATCGGCGCCGGGCGCGAGCATCGCCGCCGCCTCGTCGCGCGTCGCATCGCCGGTCAGGCGGGTGTAGTCGGCGCTGCGGATCACCACCGCGCCCTGCTGGCGGGCATAGTCGCGCCAGACGCCTGCGACCGTGAACCGCGCACCCCCTCTGCTATCAGGCCCGAGCGGCAGCGTGATCCGGTCCCCCGCATGCCAGCCGTATAGCCGCTCGGCCGGCTCCGACACCCAGACGGGGGTAGTTCCGGCGGGCACGGGCGCCGTGCGGATCGTGACGAGCAGCGCGTCCTGCGCCCGGCTGTCGAGGTCGCGCGCGATCACCACGATCGGCGGCTGATCGGGCGACAGCGCGAGCGGCAATTGTCGACTGAACGAGACGCGAGTGGTGCCCGGCACTCGCACGAGCCGCGCCTGCACACTTGCGTCGAACGCCGCGCCAGGTTCGGCGCGCAGGTACAGGTCGGCGGCGAGCACCTGGCCCAGCCACTCGTCCACCGCGCCGCGGAAGCTCGTCACCATCGTCGCCATCGCGATCATCAGCGCGGTGGAGGCGACGATGCCGCACAGCGCGGTTGCCGCCTCGCCGGGCGCGCCCTGGACGTGGCGGATCGCGAGGCTGGACGCGACGCCGCCGACCGCGCGGCCCCGCAACGGCCGCAGCAGCACGCGCACCAGCCACGGCACGCCCGCGACGCCGCCCGCTAGCATCAGCGCCATGCTGGCGAAGCCGAACAGCGGCAGCCCGCCGACCGCCGGCAGCAGCGAGGTAACGCCCCCCGCCGCCAGCAGCGCCAGCGCCGGCAGCCACGGCACGCGCGCGCGCGGATCGAGCATGTCGCCGGCGTTCTTCAGCGCCGCCGCCGGGGCCGCTCGCGACGCGGCGCGTGCGGGGATCGCGCTGCCCAGCAACGCCGCGACGAGGCCAAGGCCGAAGAAGGTGACGGCCGCGGCCGGCTGGAACGCCACATGCGCGTGGCCGCCCTGGAAATAGCCGGCGCCCAGATCGCCGCCGAACCAGCGCAGCGCCGCCGCCGCCATGCCATATCCCGCCGCCAGCCCCGCCGCCGAGCCGATCGCGCCGATCACCAGGCCTTCGGTGGCCACCGCCGCGACGATCCCGGCCCTGGGCATCCCCAGCGTCCGCAGCAGCGCGAACGCGCGCAACCGCCGTGCGACCGACAGCGATTGCGCGGAGAACACGAGGAACCCGCCGGTCAGCAGCGCGACGAGCGCCAGCATGTCGAGGTTGACGCGATACGCACGGCTCAGCGCGTCCCCTGCCTGCGCCTCGCTCGCGCCGGTCGACAGCGCGGCGTCGGCGGGGAGCAGGCGTGGCAGCGCGGCGGTCGCGGCGTCGCGGTCCGCGAGCTTCAGGTCCAGCCGGTCGAGCCGCCCCAACCGGCCGAACCACCATTGCGCGGCGGCGATGTCGATCGTGCCCACCGCCTGCTCGCCCGCGCCGGGCAGGATGCCTACGACCGTCAGCGCCACCTGCCGGCCGTTCGCGGCGACGATCAGCCGCTGGCCGATGCGGGCACCGGTCGCGGCGAGCGCCGGACGCGACAGGAACAGCGCGTCGGGGGAGAACAGGTCGTCGCCCGACCCGCCCGGCCCCGACGATCGCACCCCGACGAGGCTGGGCGTGACGACGGCGGCGCGGATGACGTCGAGGCCGAGCAATGTGAAGCGCGCCTTGCCCACCCGCGCCGCCAGCACCACCGCCGGGCTCGCGTCCGCGACGCCGGCCGCGGTGGCGACCCGGGGGTATAGCGCCTCGTCGAAGCCCAGCGCGCTCGACCCACGCACCTGCAGCTCGGCGGCGCCGTTGACGCCGCTCACCGCGCCCTCGAACGACGACAGCGCCGATCCGTTGACGAGGTGGACCGCGAAGCCGAGCGCCACGCCCACCGCGATCGCCACCGCCGTCGCAAGGAACCGCGCCGGGTGCCAGCGCCACTCGCCCGCGATCAGCCAGCGCAGCGCGAGGCGGGAGCGCCAGAGCCCAGGCTCAGCCGCCATCGATCAGGCCCCGCCCACCAGCCCGGCGTGCGTCAGCGTCAGCACCCGGTCCGCCACCTGCGCGGTGGCGGCCGAGTGCGTCACCATGATCGCCGCCGCCCCGCCCGCGCGCGCCGCCTGCGCGAACAGCGCCAGCACGCGCGTCGCCGTCTCGGGATCGAGGTTGCCGGTCGGCTCGTCGGCGAGGATCAGCGCCGGGCGGTGGACGAGCGCGCGGGCGATGGCGACGCGCTGCAACTCGCCGCCTGACAGGTCGCGCGCATAGCCCTGCCCACGATCCCCAAGCCCGACCGCCTCCAGCATCTCGCCCGCGCGGGCGGTCGCGGTGGCGGTGTCGGGCGCGATCAGCGCAAGCGGCAACGCGACGTTCTGCGCGAGCGTCAGATACGGCAGGATGTGGAACGCCTGGAACACGAAGCCGATCTTCTCGCGCCGCAGCCGCGTGCGCGCGCCCTCGTCCAGCGGCCCCAGCGCCGTGCCGGCGATCCGCACCTCGCCCGCGTCCGCATCGTCCAGCCCGGCGAGGATGTTGAGCAGCGTCGACTTGCCGACGCCGGACTCGCCGAGCAAGGCGACGAGCTCGCCCGGGCGGACGGCGAGGTTCAGGCCGGAGAAGAGCTGGCGGCTATCACCGACGGATTTGGCAAGACCTGTGACGTCGATCGCGTTCATGCGCGCTCAACGATGGGGGCGGGGAATGGTCTCGCAGTACCCGGCAACAGCGTTACTGAGCAATGTAGATCATCTCCATCCGCTCACCCTGAGCTTGTCGAAGGGCTGCACTTCTTCTGCGATGGAAAGACAGTGCTTCGACAGGCTCAGCATGAAGGGGGGCTGGGGAGCGCGTTCAACTTACCCCTCCACCACCACGATCGGCGTCGCGACCGGCAGCGGCGCCACCCGCCACAGCGCCACCGCGCCCACCAGCGCGACGCCGCCCAGCGCCAGGCAGAACCACGCGACCCCCGGCCAGCCGCTGCGTGTCCAGGCGATGCCGCCCGCCGATCCCAGCACGCTCGATCCCAGATAATAGAAGAACAGGTACAGCGCCGCCGCCTGTCCCCGCGCGGCCAGCGCACGCCGGCCAACCCAGGCGCTCGCGATCGAGTGCGCGCCGAAGAACCCCGCCGTCACCAGCGCGATGCCCGCGACCACGAGCGCGAGCGGCGCGGCGGCGGTGAGCGCGACTCCCGTCATCAACAGGACAACCGGCACCCAGAACACCCGCCGCCGCCCGATCCGCCCGGCGAGCCCGCCGAACCATGCGGAACTCGCCGAGCCGACGATGTACAGAAGGAAGATCGCGCTGACCGTCGTCTGGCCCAGCCGGTACGGCGCCGCCTCCAGCCGAAAGGCGGCGTAATTGTACACGGTGACGAACACCCCCATCAGCAGGAAGCCTTCGAGATACAGCCACGGCAGCGCCGCGTCGCGGAACAGCGCCCGAACGCCCACGCGCGGAGCGTCACGCCCCGCGAACCCGCGCGCCACAAATCCTCGAGAAGGCGGGGCGAGGCGGCGGAACGCCTCCGCCATCGCCAGCGCCACGACGCCGACCGCGCCGAGCGCCCAGCGCCAACCCGCAATGCCGGACCCCAGGCCGTCGAGCGCGCCCGCGACCAGGCTGACGCCGATTCGCCCGGTCATGCCGCCGATCGCCGTGCCCGCGATGTACAGCCCCATCGCCGAGCCGACCGAGCCTGCGTCCACCTCCTCGGCGACATAGGCCATCGCCACCGCCGGCACGCCCGCGAGCGCGACGCCGGTCAGCAGCCGGCAGGCGAGCAGCGTCCCCCAGCCGGGCGCGATCGCGGCGAGCAGCGTCGCCAGCCCGGCCCCGAACATCGCCGCCACCATCATCGGCCGCCGCCCCCACCGGTCCGACAGACGACCCGCGACCAGGATGCCGATCGCGAGCGGCCCGGTGGCGATCGAGACGGCCAGGCTCGCACCCTCCGCGCTCAGGCCGAACACGCGCGCGAACGTGGGCAACAGCGGCTGCGCAGCGTACAGCAGCGAGAAGGTGGAGAAGCCCGCGAACATCATCGCCAGCGTCAGCCGACGGTATGCGGGCGTGCCGCGCGCATGGGGCAAGGCGTCAGAAACCGGCAAGGAAGCTCGCCACGTTGGCGCCGAGCGCGTCCAGCGCGTAGCCGCCCTCCATCACCACCAGCGTCGGCCAGGCGCAGCCTGCGATCGTGCGCGCGAGGCGGGTGTAGTCGGCGGTTTGCAGCGCGAAATGGCTGATCGGATCGCCGGCCCAGGTGTCGGCGCCGTGGCTGACGATCAGCAGGTCGAGGCCGAACGCCGCGATCGCGCCCAGCGCCGCGTCCAGCGCGCGGGCATAGTCGTCAACGCTCGTGCCGTGCGGCAGCGGCAGGTTGAGCGTCGCGCCCGCTCCCGGCCCCTCGCCGCGCTCGTCGGCATGGCCCCAGAAGAAGGGATAGTCGGTGGCGGGATCGGCGTGGATCGAGGCGTAGAACACGTCGTCGCGGTTCCAGAAGATGTCCTGCGTCCCGTTGCCGTGATGATAGTCGGTATCGAGGATCGCGACGCGTGCGCATCCGCGTTCCGGGTCGGCGTCGCGGGCGGCCTGCGCGGCGATCGCGGCGGCGTTGAGATGACAGTATCCGCCGCAATAATCCGCGCCCGCGTGGTGACCGGGCGGGCGGCAGAGCGCGAAGGCGGCGCGATCTCCGCCCAGCACCGCGTCGAGCGCGGTCAGCGCCGTCTGCGCGCTGGCATAGGCCGACGCCCACGTGCCCGCCGCGATCGGGGTCGAGGCATCGAAACCGTGCAGGCCCAGCAACGCGTCGATCCGGTCGAGCTTGAGCGGGCGGCGACGCACGACGGGGAAGGCGTAGCCGATCGCGTCGCCCTCACGCTCCGCCGCCAGCCAGCGATCGTGCGCGGCTCGCAGGAAAGCGACATAGGCCGTGTCGTGGATGGCGAGGATCGGCGCATCGCCATGATCGACCGCCGGTTCCGCCCCGCCGATGGCGGCCAGGATCGCCTCGGCGCGCGCGGGCGTCTCGGCATAGGGCACCCAGTCGCCGTTGTGGAGCTCGCGGGTAGGCGCATGCGCGAGCTGGGCGGGGGAGAAGAAGGTGCGCACCCTTACCCTCTTTCCCGTTCATGCTGAGCTTGTCGGAGCACTGTCCTTCTATCACCGAAAAAGAAAGGACAGCCCTTCGACAAGCTCAGGGTAGACGGTGTAGGAGAGGTCATGCGGGCATTGCCAACGCTTCCGCGATCAGCCGCCGCGTGTTCGCGACGCCGTACAGCGCGATGAAGCTGCCCATGCGCGGGCCTTGTGACGATCCCAGCAGCGTCTCGTACAGCGTGCGGAACCAGTCGCGCAGCGCTTCCTTGCCGACCGTCGCCTTGCCGGTCTCGTACACGAGCGTCTGGATATCCTCCGCGTTCGCGCCGTCGGGTAGGTCGGCGAGGCCGGCGTCCAGCAGCCGCAACGCGTCCGCCTCCGCCGGCGTGGGCGCGCGGCGCTTGAGCGTCGGGGCGACGACGTCGCGGTTGTAGGCGAGCGCGTGGCCGATCAGCCGGTCGAGCTCGGGAAACCGCTCCGGGCTGGCATCGGGCAGGTAGCGCGCGAGATAGCCCCACATGCCGTCCCGGCTCGCCTCTGCGCCCAGCACGCCGGCGAGGTTGAGCAGCAGCCCGAACGTCACCGGCAGCGTGCCCGCGGGCGGCGCCCCTGCATGGATGTGGTGGACGGGATTGCCCAGCCGCTGCGCCACCGGCTGGTCGGGGTAGGCGACGCGCGACTGCCAATACTCGTCCACCGCGCGCGGGATGACGCCCAGGTGCAGCTGCTTGGCCTTGCGCGGCTCGCGATAGGCGTAATACGCCAGGCTCTCCTGCGGCGCATAGTCGAGCCATTGCTCCAGCGTCAGGCCGTTGCCCTTCGATTTGCTGATCTTCTGGCCGTTCTCGTCGAGGAACATCTCGTAATTGAACCCCTCGGGCGGGCGGCCGCCCAGCACGCGTGCGATACGGCCCGATTGCACGACCGAGTCGATCAGATCCTTGCCCGCCATCTCGTAATCGACACCGAGCGCGACCCAGCGCATCGCCCAGTCGACCTTCCACTGCAGCTTGGCCCGGCCGCCGAGCGCGGACTGCACCGTCCGGTCGCCGCCCTCGTCCTCGAACGCGATCATCCCTGCTTCGGCATCCACCACCTCGACCGGCACCTGAAGGATGCGGCCGGTCCGGGGGCTGACGGGTAGCACGGGCGAGTAGGTCGCGCGCCGCTCCGCGCCCAGCGTCGGCAGCATCACGCCCATGATCGCGTCGTAATGACGCAGGACGCCGCGAACGCCCGCGTCGAACCGGCCCGAACGATACTCCTGCGTCGAGCTGACGAACTCATAGGCGAACCCATATCGGTCGAGAAAGGCGCGAAGCCGCGCGTTGTTGACGGCGGCGAAACTCTCGTTGCTCCCGAACGGATCGGGCACCTGCGTCAGCGGCATGCCGATATGCTGCGCGAGCATCGCCCCGTTCGGCACGTTGTCGGGCACCTTGCGCAGCCCGTCCATGTCGTCGCTGAACGCGATCAGCCGGCTTGGCGCATCCGACAGTTCGGCAAACGCCTGGCGGACCATGGTGGTGCGCAGCACCTCGTTGAACGTGCCGATGTGCGGCAGGCCCGACGGGCCGTATCCGGTCTCGAACACGATCGGGGCGTTGCCCGGCTTGCCGCCATCTTGTTGCAGGGCAGGCCAGCGCTTCAGCAGCTTGCGCGCTTCCTCGTACGGCCAGGCCTTGGACTGGAGGGCACTGGCGCGAAGATCGTCGGTCATGCCGCGCGGGGTAGCGTGAGGGGGCGGGGGAGACAACCGACGGCCGGCAACGCCAAGGCGGCGGCTCGCGCGATCCGTTTCGCGTTGCGGCGGATCGTCTGGGCGTTAGGGACGGCGGCGGGGATGCGGCGCGGGGGAACGACGGGGATGAACGACTGATGCCTGCGTCGCCGCGCGCCGCCGGTCCGGCGTCGGTCCGCCGGCAGCGGGCGTGGCTCGTCGGCCTGACGCTCCTCGCCTATCTGTCCTGCGTCGGCGTCAAGCTCGGCGTCCACCAGTTCGACATCAGCCGCTTCGTCGTCGCGGGCGATCGCTTCTTCTCGCCCAAGGACCTCGCCTACCCCATTGCGGTCAAGCCGCATTCGGACGGCTACGACGGCCAGTTCTTCTATCGGCTGGCGCTCGATCCGCTGGACACGAGGCGGGTCGCCTATGGCATCACGATGGAGAGCCATCCGGTCGTGCGCGCGCAACGGATCGCCTATCCCGCGGCGGCCTGGGCGCTGAGCCTGGGGCAAGGAGCCGCCGTCCCCTATGCGCTCGTCGCGGTGAACCTGCTGTGCGTCGCGCTGATCGGCTGGGTCGCAGCGCTGCTGGCCGCGCATTTCGCCGTTCCTGCGCGGTTGGGACTGTTGATCCCCTTCCATCCGGGCTTCGTCATCGCGCTCTGCTGCGACACGGCGGAGATATTCGCGACCACCCTCGCCCTTTCCGGCGCGCTGGCGGCGGCGACGCGTCGATGGCCGCTCGCGGCGCTGCTGGCCGGCGCGGCCGTGCTGGCACGCGAGACGACGCTGCTCTACCTGATCGGGTTCGGGCTGGTCGCGGTGGCCGACGGCTTGCGGCGACGCTCGTTCGATCGGCGCATCGCCTGGTGTCTCGTCCCGCCGATCGTCTTCGTCCTGTGGCAGGCGGTGCTCAAGAGCATCTGGGGCACGTTGCCGTTCGAAGACCTCGGCCACCACGATCTGTCGACCGTGCCGCTCGTCGACTATGCACGAGCGGTCGCAGGGTTCGGCCTTGCCGTGATCGGGCGACCGTTCAGCTATCACGCGATCTTCGATTGGGTCAGCTGCCTGTCGGTCGGCGTCTTCGTCGGCTTCGTGGCCATCGAAGCGGTGAAGCGGCCGGCCTTCCTGTCCTTTGTCATCCCCTGGAGCCTGTACGTCGCCCTGGCGGCATTGTTCACCGATGCGATCTGGGGCGAGCCGCTCGGCTATCTGCGTATCCTGTGCGACGTCTACGTGCTCGGCATCGCCACGCTGATCGCCGCTGGGAACGAGGCGGCGCTGCGCGCGATGGTCCCGTTCGTGGCGGTGGCTTGGACCGCGACCGTCGTCTTCATCCTGTGACGAACAGATTGCGCCGTTGCCAATTCGTTCCGGCCGGCGCATCGTCGCATTGATGTTGCAGCACCCCGCGCTCCACGCCAGCCACGCCGGCATCTGGATCGCGGCCGCGCGAAACGGGGCTGCACAAGGGTGCCGCCGGATCGACCGGGGCGAGGCGATCCGGATCGCCGCCGACACGCCCGTCATCCTGCTCAACGCACCGCTGATCGGGCAGCGGCTGGGTCATCCCGACCTGTCGGGGCTCGACCTGCTCGAGTTGTTCGCGTTCATCCACCCCGCGCGCTTCGCGGTGCCGACGCCGGCGGGGCTCGCGCGCGCGGTGGACCTGTCCCCGCCCGAGCGCGACGAGGATGTCGCCGAGTTCCTGGCCGAGGCGGCCGCCGCGTTGCTGGCCGTGCCACAAGGCGACTGGGCGGAACGCGAGGGCGCGTGGACCGCCGCGAGCAGTCTGTCGCGGCTGCGCTGGCCCTGGGCGCCGCTGGTGAGCGCCGCGCTCACGAGGCCGGCGGCCGGCGAGCGGATGCTGTTCTCCCGCCTGCCCGAATGGGAGGAGCAACCGCCCCGCCCCGCCCCGCGCGTCGTGCCGCTGGAGGCCGCCGAGGTGGAGGCGCGGCTCGCGTCGCTGACCGGCGACGGCGCGGAGGAGCGCCCCGGCCAGCGCGCCTATGCCGCCGCCGCGGCCGCCGCCTTCGCCCCTCGCAGCGTTCGCGACGCGCCCAACATGGTGCTGGCGGAGGCCGGAACGGGGATCGGCAAGACATTGGGCTATCTCGCCCCCGCCTCGCTGTGGGCGGCCAAGAGCGGCGGGCCGGCGTGGGTGTCGACCTATACCAAGGCGCTGCAACGCCAGCTCGCGCGCGAGACGCACCGGCTGTTCCCGGACGCGGCCGAGCGGCGCCACCGCGTCGTCACCCGCAAGGGGCGCGAGAACTACCTGTGCCTCCTCAACCTGGAGGACGCGCTGCAGGGCGGCTTCGCGGGTCGCGCGGCGGTGCTGGCGCAGCTCGTGGCGCGCTGGGCGGCCTACACGGTCGATGGCGACATGGTGGGCGGTGACCTGCCCGGCTGGCTGACGACATTGTTCCGCCGCAACGGCCCCGCGGCCCTCACCGACCGGCGCGGCGAATGCGTCTACGCCGGCTGCCCGCATTACCGCAAATGCTTCATCGAGCGCGCCGCGCGCGCCTCGGCGGCGGCGGACATCGTGATCGCCAACCACGCGCTGGTGATGGTCAACGCCGCGCGCGGACGCGAGGTCGCGACGCGGCCGACGCGCTACGTCTTCGACGAGGGCCACCACCTGTTCGACGCCGCCGACATGATGTTCGGCGTCGCGCTGTCGGGCGCGGAGACGATCGAGCTGCGCCGCTGGCTGCTGGGTCCGGAAGCGACCGGGCGCGGGCGGCGGCGGGGCCTCGCCGCGCGATTGTCCGACGTCGCGAGCTACGACGAGGCGGGTGGGCGCGCGGTGGCGGACGCGGTCGATGCAGGCCGCGCGCTGGCGAGCGACGGCTGGCTCGGCCGGATCGGCGACGGCGAGCCGTACGGGCCGATCGAGACGCTGCTGGCCGCCGCGCGGGGGCTGACCTATGCGCGCGCCGAACAATCGAAGGAGCCGGCCGGCGACGCGGGCTATGGCCTGGAGACCGAGCTCGCCGAGCCGACGCCGGAGCTGATCGAGGCCGCCGCCCCCGCCGCGCACGCGCTCGACGCGCTGCTGCGCCCGCTGGTCGCGCTCGGCCGGCGGCTGGAGGCGGTGCTGGCCGAGGCGCCGGACTGGATGGACTCGCCCGCCCGCGCGCGCATCGAAGGCGCGATCGCCTCGGTCGGCTGGCGCGCGGAGACGGTCGCGGGATGGCTCGCGCTGCTGGCCCGCGTCGGTGGCCCGGCGGACGCGGACTTCGTCGACTGGCTGGCGGTGGACCGGATCGAGGGGCGTGAGATCGACATCGGCCTCCACCGCCGCTGGCTCGATCCCACGCGGCCGTTCGCGGAGGTGGTGCTGAAGCCCGCGCACGGCGTGCTCGTCACCTCGGCGACGCTGACGGGCGGGGGAGCCAACCGCGACGAGGGGTGGGAGACGGCGGAGGCGCGCGTCGGCGCGCCCCACCTCGCCCGTGCGCCCGGCCGGTTCGAGGCGCCGAGCCCGTTCGACTATGCGCGCCAGGCCGAGGTGCTGATCGTGACGGACGTCAAGCGCGGCGACATTCCCGCGCTCGCCAACGCCTATGCGCGGCTGATCGTCGCGGCGGGCGGCGGCACGCTGGGGCTGTTCACCGCCATCCGCCGCCTGCGCGCCGTCCACGCGCGGATCGCCGACCGGCTGGCGCGCGAGGGCCTGCCGCTCCACGCCCAGCACGTCGACCCGATCGACACCGGCACGCTGGTCGACATCTTCCGGGACGATCCCGCCGCCAGCCTGCTGGGAACGGACGCGCTGCGCGATGGGGTGGACGTGCCGGGCGTGTCGCTCCGCCAAGTGGTGCTGGAAGGCGTGCCCTGGCCCAAGCCGTCGGTGCTCCACGCGGCGCGGCGGCTGGCGGGCGGCGGCAGCGCCTATGACGACCGGATCGTGCGCGCGCGGCTGGCGCAGGCGTTCGGGCGGCTGATCCGCCGCGCCGACGATCACGGCACGTTCGTGATGCTGACGGCGGCCATGCCGAGCCGGCTGCTCGCCGCCTTCCCCACGGGCGTGCCGACCGCGCGAGTGACGCTGGACGAAGCAGTCGCCAGGGTTACGAAGGGGCGGGCCGCGAGCCGGCTATCCACGGCACCGCCGATCGGGCATGTAGCGGGCCTACCCGCCTGACGGAGAGTTCGTTGAAGACGCTGACGCTGCTGCGCCACGCCAAGTCGGGCTGGGACGACATCGTGAAACGCGATCTCGATCGGCCGCTCAACGACAAGGGGCGCCGCGCCGCGCAGGCGGTCGGGCGGCACTGGCGCGCGCTGGATCTGTCGTTCGGCCACGTCGTCGCCTCGCCCGCGGTGCGCGTGATGGAGACCATCGCGGCGGTGGAGACGGGCTATGGCCGCCGCCTCGCGCCCGAATGGGACCGGCGGCTGTATCTCGCCACGCCCGAGACGCTGCTGGAACTGGTGCGGGAGTTCCCGGCCGACACGGACAGCGCGCTGCTCGTCAGCCACAATCCGGGGCTGGAGGAGCTGGTGCTGCTGCTGGTGCCCGATCGCGCCGACCAGCCGCTGCGCGACGATGTGGAGCTGAAGTTCCCGACCGCCAGCACCGCGCAACTGACGTTCGACGTCGGCGCCTGGGCCGATGTGGCGGAAAACGGCGGCACGCTCGCGCGCTTCGTCCGCCCGCGCGACCTCGACGCGGCATTCGGGCCCGACGGAGAATAAACGCCTCTTATCTCCGGCGCCCGGCGGCCTACATCGATCGGTCAGCGCAGGAGCATCACCATGACACCGACCGGCAACACCATCCTCGTCACCGGCGGCGGATCGGGGATCGGCGCGGCGCTCGCGCAGCGGTTCCACGATGCGGGCAACACCGTGATCGTCGCCGGGCGGCGGCAGGCGGCTTTGGATGAAACGATCGCCGGCCGCGAGCGGATGCATGCCATGACGCTGGACGTCGAGGACGCGTCGGCGATCGACACCTTCGCCGCGCGGCTGGTGGCCGAGCATCCCGCGCTCAACGTGCTGGTCAACAACGCCGGCATCATGAAGCTGGAGGACGCCACGACGCGCCGCGACCTGGCCGACGCGGAGGCGACGATCGTCACCAACCTGCTCGGCCCGATCCGGCTGACCAACGCGCTGGTCGATCATCTCAAAGCGCAGCCGAACGCCGCGATCGTCAACGTGACGTCGGGCCTCGGCTTCGTGCCGCTGACCGCGGCGCCGACCTATTCGGCGACCAAGGCGGCGATCCATTCCTATACCGTCAGCCTGCGGCGTTCGCTGGCAGGCCGCGTCGAGCTGATCGAGCTGGCGCCGCCGGGCGTGCAGACCGACCTGACGCCGGGCCAGGCGACGCGCCCCGGCTATCTGCCGCTGGTCGACTTCATCGACGAGGTGATGGCGTTGTTCGGCCGGCAGCCGACGCCGCGCGAGATCCTCGTCGAGCGGGTGCGCCCGATACGTGAGGCGGAGGCGGACGGGCAGTTCGACGAGCGGCTGGCGACGCTCAACGAGATGGCGGAGAAGGCAAGAGCCGGCGGCTGACGGTCACCACCGTCCCGGTGGGCACGATGTGGTCGGGCATCGCGGTGAGCGGGTCGCCCGCCAGCGCGCACCGGATCGCTGCGATCGGTCCGGCGTGTGCGACGACCAGGATCGGATCGCCCGGCGGCAGGTCGGCCCAGGCGGCCAGCGCGCGGTTGGCAAGCTCCAGCCCGGTCTCGCCGCCGCCGGGGCGGAAGCCGTCGGGATCGTGGATCATCCCGTCCATCGCGTCGCCGGTCTCGCGCCAGATCGCCTGCCACGTCCGGCCCTCCCAGTCGCCGAAATCGCGCTCCGCCCAGCGCGGGTCCGCGACGATCGGGCAGGCATGCCGGCGCGCGACCAGATCGGCGAGCCGCCGGGTGCGCCGCAGGCCGGAGTGGACGATCGCCGCCAGCGGCTCGTCGGCGTGTCGATGGGCCAGCGCGCGGGCGATCGCCGCCCCCTCGTGGCTCCACCCCATGTCCGACCGGCCATAGCACCGGCCCGCCCACGCCGTTGCGACGGGCGGGTGCCGCACGAGCAGGATACGGCCGCCCAACCCGCCCCTCACCCCGGCTGTCACCCGACCGCACAGGCGGCGAGCAAGGTCGCGAGTTGGCCGAGATACGCCGCGAAGCCGAGGCAATCGCCGGTGCTGCCGCCGATCCGGCGGTTTAGGAAACGGGCAAGCAGCGGCAGCATCACCGCTCCGGCCAGCACCACCGCCGCCATCGCGCCCGGTCGCAGGACCGCCAGCGCGGCGACGCCGGGCAGCAGCGTGACGACCGCGAGCCCCAGCGTGCGCGGCGGCATCGCGCCGATGTCCTTCGCGATCCCGGTGCCGGCCGGCGCGTGCGGGCACAGCGCCAGCAACGCCACCGCCCAGAAACGCGCGACCGCCGCCGCGCCGACGATGGCGGCGGTCGCCAGGCCGGGCGGAAGCGCCGCCATCGTCGCCCAGCGCAGCGCCGCCATCAGCCCCAGGCCGAGCGCGCCATAGCTGCCGATCCGGCTGTCCTTCAGGATGCGCCGCGCCTCCTCGCCGGTCGCGCCGCCGCCGAACGCGTCGCAGAAATCGGCGACCGCATCCTCGTGGAACGCGCCCGTCAGCCAGGCCTCCACGACAAGCGCGATCAGCACCGCGACCGGCACCGGCCAGACCAGCCGCGCGCCGGCGAGCACGAGCGCGGTGACGAGGCCGATCGTGGCTCCCACCAGCGGCAGCCAGCCGGTCGCGCGCGCGAGGCCGTCCCGCGCCTGCTCGGGCGTCAGCCGCGCGAGCGGCGGCACCGGGACCCGCGTCAGGAACTGCACCGCCAGCAGCGGCGGCGCCCAGGCGGGGGCCCGCGCATCAGTCCCCACGCGCCGCGCCGATCTGGTCCAGCCGCGCGACGCCGGTCAGCAACGCGGCGGCCGCATCGAGCAGCGGCAACGCGACGAGCGCGCCCGATCCCTCGCCCAACCGCATGCCCCAGTCGAGCACCGGATCGAGGCCGAGGTGCGCGAGCGCGGCGGCGTGACCCGGCTCGGCGGAACGATGGCCGGCGATCATCGCGGCGGCGGTCCCGGGCGCCAGCGCCTCCGCCACCAGCGCGGCGGCGGTGGCGACATAGCCGTCGAGCAGCAGCGTCGCGCCGCCGGCCGCACCGCTCGCGTAGAAGCCGGCCATCGCGGCGATCTCGAACCCGCCGACGCTCGCCATTGCCGTGCGGGGATCGGCTTCGGCCCGCGCACGGGCGACCGCGGCGGCGACCACCGCGCGCTTGGCCGTCATCACCGCGTCGTCCGCGCCGGCACCCCGCCCCACCGCCGCATCCGGTTCGATCCCGGCGAGCAGCGCGGTCAGGCAGGCGGCGGGCGTCGTGTTGCCGATGCCCATCTCGCCTGCGATCAGCAGCCGCGCGCCCCCGCCCAGGGCACGCGTCGCCTCGTCCGCGCCGACGGCCCAGGCGGCGTCGAACTGCGCGAGCGTCATCGCCGGGCCGTGCGCGAGGCTCGCCGTCCCGTCCGCCACCCGCGCGTCGCGGAAGAAGGCGGGCGGCGCCACCGGCCGCTCCCCCGCCACCCCGACGTCCACCAGCCGCAGCGGGCAACCGTGCGCCGCCGCCAGCGCGCTGCTGGTCGCGCGGCCCGCGAGGATCGTCGCCACCATCATCCCCGTCACCGCCGACGGCCAGGCGGACACGCCGTCCGCGACGCAGCCATGGTCGCCCGCGAACAGCACGAGCGCGCGCGGCCGGGTCGCAGGGTCGAGCCGGCCCTGCGTCAGCGCCAGGCGGACGGCGATGTCCTCCAGCCGGCCCAGGCTGGCGCGCGGCTTGGCGAGCGCATCGAGGTGCGCACGGACATCACCTTCGGTCATCGAGCTTCGATCATTCGGCTTCTCCGGCGATGGCAAGGATGCGGTCGACGTCGAGCACCTGCTCCAGCGCCGTGGCGATGCCGTCGAGCGCGGCGTCGATCGTGTCGGCGCGGTCGAACCCGTCCGAGGCGGCGCCGATCCGCGCCAGCCAGTGCGCGCGCGCCTCCGCCCGGTCGAACAGGCCGTGGACGTAGCAGCCGGCGATCCGGCCGTCGCCGGCCACCGCGCCGTCGGTGCTCCCGTCCGCGAACCGCAGCAGCGGGCGCGTGCCGGGGTCGGCGGCCGTCGTGCCGGCATGGATCTCATAGCCCACGAAGGGCGCGCCGCCCGCGACGTGCGTGCCCGCGATCGCCCGCACCCGCTTGGCGGGGCCGAGCACCGTCTCGACCGGCAACAGTCCCAGCCCGGCGACGCTGTCGGCCGGCCCCTCGATCCCGTCCGGATCGGCGATCCGCCGCCCGAGCATCTGATAGCCGCCGCACAGCCCCAGCACGTGGCCGCCACGCCGCACATGACCGGCAAGGTCGACGTCCCACCCCTGCGCTCGGAAGAATGCGACGTCCGCGATCGTCGCCTTGCTGCCGGGCAGGATCACCAGCGCGGCGTCGCCGGGCAGCGGCCGGCCCGGCGGGATCATCGCCAGACGCACGCCGGGCTCGGCGGCCAGCGCATCGAGATCGTCGAAATTGGCGATGCGCGAGAGCATAGCCACCGCGATCAGCGGGCCGTCGCCTGACATCGCAGACCGGTCAAGCGCCACCGCATCCTCCGCCGGCAACCGCGCGGCGTCCGCGAGCCACGGCACGACGCCGATCCCCGTCCAGCCGGTCGCGCGCTCGATCGCAGCGAAGCCGTCGTCGAACAGCCGGGGGTCGCCGCGGAACTTGTTGACCAGGAAGCCGCGGATCGTCGCCGCGTCCGCCGGGTCGATCACCGCCTTGGTGCCCACCAGCGAGGCGATGACGCCGCCGCGGTCGATTTCGCCGACCAGCAGCACCGGCACGCCGGCCGCGCGCGCGAAGCCCATGTTGGCGATGTCGCCGCCCCGCAGGTTGATCTCCGCCGGGCTGCCCGCGCCCTCCGCCACCACGAGGTCGCATCCGTCCCGCAACCGGCGATAGGCGGCCAGCACCTCGGGCAACAGGCCGCGCTTCGTCGCCTGGTACGCGCCCGCGCCCAGCGTCGCGCGCACGCGGCCGTTCACCACCAGTTGCGCGGTGCGGTCGGACTGCGGTTTCAGCAGCACCGGGTTCATGTCGGTGATGGCGGGCGTTCGGCAGGCGATCGCCTGCAGCGCCTGCGCGCGGCCGATCTCGCCGCCATCGTGTGTCACGGCGGCGTTGTTCGACATGTTCTGCGGCTTGAATGGACGCACCGACAGCCCGCGGTTCGCGAACAGGCGACAGAGCCCCGCGACCAGCACCGACTTGCCGACGTCCGACCCGGTTCCCTGGAGCATCACCGCGCCCACGCGAGCGCTCCCACGATCAGCCACAGCGACAGGCAGGCCGCACGGTACACGCGCAGCGCGCGGGCGAGGTCGGCTGCGTCGGGCGCCCACCCGTCGCCCAACACTGCGCGCATCGCCGGCTCGCCATCATATGTCACCGGGCCGCCCAGCCGCCGCCCGAGCACGCCCGCCATCGCCGCCTCCGGCCAGCCGCCGTTGGGCGAGGCGTGGGCGCGGGCATCGCGCCACATCGTCCGCCAGCCACCTCTTCCCGCCAGACAGATCAGCGCCCCCGCCAGCCGCGCTGGCACCCAGTTCACCCCATCGTCCGCCCGCGCGCTCGCCCAGCCGAACGCCGCGAGGCCCGGCGTGCGGTGGCCGATCATCGAGTCGGCGGTGTTGATCGCCTTCGCCGCGAACAGCCCGGGCAGGCCGGCGACGAGGAACCAGGCGGCGGGTGCGACCACGCCGTCGCAGAAGCTTTCCGCAAGGCTCTCGATCGCGGCGGTCGCGACGCCACCTTCGTCCAGCGCCGCCGTGTCGCGCCCGACGATCATCGCCACCGCGGCGCGCGCACGCGGCAGATCGCCCCGCGCGAGCGGACGAAGCACGGCCGCGACATGATCGTGCAGGCTGCGCTGCGCGAGGCCGGTCGTGCCGATCGCGACGACCAGGACGAGGCCCCAGCCCCGCCCGTCCATCCGCTCGGCCAACCACTCGATCGCCAGCCCGATCGCGACCGACAGGCCGACCAGCACCATGAGCAGCGCGACACCCGCAACACGCCGCCGACCCTCGCCGCCCCGGTTCCACCCACGCTCCGCCCCGGCGATCAGCGCGCCCGCCGCCTCGACCGGGTGCCGCCAGCCGCGCGGATAGCCGAGCGCCGCCTCCACGATCAGGATACCGAGCAGCGGCGCGGCATGGATCACGCCGTTCCGACGGGCAGGATGAAGCGGTGTCCGGCGGGCGTGGTGCCGATCTCCACCGCCACGCCATAGGCCTCAGCGATCAGCGGCGCGGTCAGCACGTCGTCCGTCGGTCCCGCAGCGACCACGCGGCCGCCCGCCATCAGCACCACGTCGTCCGCGACCCGCCCGGCGAGGTGCAGGTCGTGCAGCACCAGCACCACGCCCCGCCCCGCCTCCGCCTGCCCACGCAGGCGGGCGAGCACGTCCAACTGGTGCGCGGGGTCGAGGCTGGCGAGCGGCTCGTCCGCCAGCAGCCAGTCGGGCTCGCCCGCCAGCACGCGTGCCAGCAGCACCCGGCCGCGCTCGCCGCCCGACAGTTTCTCGACGCCGCGGTGCGCCAGATGCGCGACGTCCGTCTCCGCCATCGCCCGCGCGACCGCGTCGCGATCGGCCTCCGTCTCTCCCCAGCGGCCACGATGCGGCAGCCGGCCGAGCCCGACCAGCGTCGCAACGTCGATGTTCCAGTGGACCTCACCCGACTGCGGCAACAACCCGATCCGCCGCGCCCGCTCGCGCCGGTCGAGCGCCGCGACGTCCACGCCGTCGAGCGTCGCCTGGCCCGCATCGGGGACGCGCAGCGCGGCGAGGCAGGTGAGCAGGCTGGTCTTGCCCGCGCCGTTGGGCCCGAGCAGCGCGGTCACCCGTCCTTGCGCGAACCGCACGGACACGCCGTCGAGCACGCGCGCGCCGCCCAGCGTGAGGGTGATGGCGTCGGCCGCGAGAACGCATTGGGGCACGGTCATGCCAGTCCTCGCCGCATGCGGACGAGTAGCCACAGGAAGAACGGGCCGCCCAGCATCGACATCGCGATGCCGAGCCGGAGCTCGCTGACCGTGGGCGCGATCCGTACCAGGCTGTCGGCGACCGTCAGCAGCAGCGCGCCGCCCAGCGCGGACGGCAGCAGCGTCGCCGAGGGGCGCCCGCCGACGAACGGGCGCACCATGTGCGGCACGATCAGCCCGACGAAGCCGATCACCCCCGCCGCCGCCACCGACGCGCCGACGCTCATGGCGGTGCCGACGATCACCGCCAGTTGCAGCCGGCGCGGATCGACGCCCATCGAGCGCGCGGCCGGCTCGCCCAGCGTCAGCGCGTCCAACGAACGCCCGGTGGTGGCGAGGATCGCCGCGCCTGCGACGATCAGCGGCACCGCCACCTCGACGTCGTTCCAGCTCCGGTCGGTCAGCGCGCCCATCAGCCAGGTGACGATCTCCGACGCGACGAACGGCGTCGGCGCCAGGCTGATCGCGAGCGCGGTCGCGGAGCCGGCGATGCTCGTCAGGATCAGCCCGGCGAGCGTGAACAGGATCAGGCTGCCCGATCTGCCCGCGATCGCGGCGAGCAGCGCCATGGTCGCCGCCGCCCCCGCCAGCGCGAAGCCCGGCAGCAGCCACGCCTGCGCGGCATAGCCGAAATACAGCGACAGCACCGCGCCGAGCGCCGCGCCCGACGACACGCCGAACAGCCCCGGGTCCGCCAACGGATTGCGCAGATAGCCCTGCATCGCCGCGCCCGACACGCCCAGCGCCGCGCCCACCGTCAGCGCCAGCACCGTGCGCGGCAGCCGCAGCTCGACGATGATGATCGAGCGCGGATCGGCCGCCGTCCATGCGTCGAGCGGCACCCACACCTTGCCCGCCGCGACCGACAGGCAGGCGGCGAGGATCGCGCCGGCCAGCAGCGCCCAATTCAGACGGGCCATCCGGCTCATCGCACCTCTCCTCGCACCGCACGAAGCCGCTCCATCGCGGCGACGATCGTCGGCCCACCGCAGCTCAGCAACCGCGTCGGATACGGCGCGACCGTGATCCGCCTCGCGAGATGCGCGAGCGCGGGATGGCTCGCCAACCGATCGCCGTGCGCGTCCGCCGCGCCGACCGACAGCAGCACCCTTGGTGGCCGCGCGACGAGATATTCGAGCGGCAGCACGTCCCATTGCTTGAGGCCATAGCCCGCGCTCATGTTGCGGAACCCCGCGCGCGTCATCAGCTCGTCCGCCAGCGTGCCGCTGCCCGGCACCAGCCCGCCGCCCGACAGGATCAGCGCGCCCACAGGCGCCAGCCCGGACGGACGCGCGGCCACGTCGATCGCCTCCGCCAATGCCTGCCCACGCGCGGGATGGCCCGCGACCGCAGCGACGTCGCGCACCTGCGCCTCGCTCTCCGCCACCGATTTGGGCACGAGATATTCGACCTTCCGGATGTGCATCCGCTCCAGCGCGGCGATCGTCGAAGGCGCCACATGCGGCCCCGTCATCACCAGGTCGGGGCGCAGCGCCACCACCTCCTCCGCCGTGCCCGACGTCGCCACGAAGCGGTTGGCGAGCGCGATCGGGATCGAGGTCGCGCGCGGGTCCTGCGAATAATGGCTGATGCCGGCGATCTGCGTGGGGTCGGCGACGCGCATCAGGATCGCGTCGACACACGGGTTGATCGACACGATGCGCGGCGCCCGCACGGGCGTGGCGCCGATCAGCGGCAGCGACAGCAGGATGGCCGGACGAAGGGAGGGGCGGCGCATCAGAACTCCACACCCTTCTGCGCCTTGAACCCGGCCTTGAACGGGTGCTTCACCTCGGTGAAGTCGGTGACAAGGTCGGCGATGGCCAGCAGCTCGGGCCTGGCGCCGCGGCCGGTGATGCAGACATGCTTGGTCAGCGGCCGCTCGCGCAGGAACGCGACGATCTCCGCCACCGGCAGCGTGTCGTCGCGCAGCACGATGTTGAGCTCGTCGAGGATCACGAAATCGAACGCGGGATCGAGGATCATCGCCTTCGACCGCTCCCAGGCGGCCCGCGCGGCGGCGATGTCGCGGGCGCGGTCCTGCGTATCCCAGGTAAAGCCCTCACCCATCACCTCGAACGTCGCCAGCTCGGGATTGGCCTCGAAGAAGTTGCGCTCGCCCGTCTCCCATTTGCCCTTCACATACTGGAGGATCGCGACCCGCATCCCCCAGCCCAACGAGCGGATCGCCATGCCGAAGGCGCTCGACGACTTGCCCTTGCCGTTGCCGGTGTGGACGATCAGCAGGCCGCGTTCGAGCGTGCGGCGCGCCTGCATCTTGGCGCGGGCGGCGGCGACGCGGGCCATGCGCGCATTGTGGCGCTCGTGGTTGTCGGGGGCGTCGGGTTCGGGTGGGGTCATCGGGGATACTCCTCCAGCGCGGCGGCCAGTCGATCGAACGCGGCATCGTCGGCGGGCAGGCCGAGACGCAGCCGGCCGGGCCGGTCCGCGAACGGGCGCGTCAGGATGGCACGCGCGGCGAGGTGACGGAACAACGCGTCCGCGTCCTCGCAGGCGATCAGCCGGAACAACGACGCGGCGCCTGCGACCTGTAACCCGGTACGCTCCAGCAGCGCATCGAGCCGCGTGCCCGCCGCCGCGATCCGGGCCGCCTGCGCCTCCCGCCAGCCGGCGTCGCGATAGGCCGCGCAGCCGATGGAGATCGCCGCACCCGACACCGGCCAGTCGCCCAGCAGCGAGCGCAACCGTGCCGCGACTCCCGGGCCGCACACGACGAAGCCGAGCCGCAAGCCCGGTAGGCCGTAAAACTTGCCGAACGAGCGCAGCACCAGCAGCCGCTCGCTCGCCTGCCCGACGTCGAACGACGCGAGGCCCGGCGCGGGATCGGCGAACGCCTCGTCCGCCACCACCGTCGATCGGGCCGCGATCGCGGCGACCTGCGCCGGATCGGCGATGCGGCCGTCCGGGTTCGCCGGGCTGGCGAAGACGACCGGATCATGGGTGGCCGCCGCTTCCGCCAGGCTCTCGTCGGCGATCGGCGTAGCGGCGGGCCAGGCGGCGGCATGGCCCGCATAGCCCGGCCGCACCACCGCCGGCGTCCGGCTCGGCAGGATGACGGCCAGCAGCCGCAGCGCCATGTCGCTGCCCGGCACCGCGACGACGCATCGGCCGCCCGGCACCCCGAACGCATCGGCGGCGGCCGCCTCCAGCGCCGCGAGGGCGTCGGGCTCGGGCAATCGGTCCAGCCCTAGCCCGGCGGCGACAGGATAGCTCCAGGGTGCGATGCCGGTGGACAGGTCGATCCACGCGGCACCGTCCTCAGCCGGCCCGAACGCCGCACGCGCCGCCTCGATGCGCCCGCCATGGGCGCGGAACGCATCGAGGCTCGTCTGCGTCATCAATAGCTCAACCGGATGCCGCCGTACGCCGCGCGGCCGGGCTGACCATATTGGTAGATCGTCTGGTAGCGCTGGTCCGCCAGATTCTCGACCCGGCCATAGACCGACACGTTGTGCGTCACCGGATAGGAAGCACGCACCGCCAGCAGCACGTACCCATCGAGCTGCCGCGTGTCGGCCGCGTCGTCGAAACTGTCGCCGACCGCCGTCAGCGTCGCGCCCGTCTCCAGCCCGAAGAACCAGCGGTAGTCGACGTTCGCCGTCACGCTCTGGCTCGGCCGGCGCGCGAGCCGCCGGCCGAAGGTGAGCGAGCCGGGCGAGCGGTCTTCCGCATCGAGATAGGTGTAGCTGCCGCTGACGGTGAAGCCGTCCGCCGGATGCAGCGCGAGCGTCGCCTCCAGCCCTTGCGACAGCGCGCGCGCGACGTTGTCGTACGTCCCGTACGGCCTGTTCGTGCAGATGCCCGTCAGCGGCGCGATGCACGACACGAAGTTGATGAGGTCGTTCGAATTGCGGTGGAACCACGTCGCGCTCGCCTCGATCGCGCCGCCCACCGCCTTCTGCGTCACGCCCGCGTCCCAGCCGTGCGAGCGTTCCGGGCGCAGCAGCGCGTTGCCGTATTCGCTCTGCAACTGGTACAGCGTCGGCGCCTTGAACCCCTCCGAGTAGCTCGCGCGGAACACCGTGTTGCCGCCGTTGGGCGTGTAGGCGCCCGATCCCGACACGGTCGTCGCGCCGCCGAACACGTTGTGCTCGTCATGCCGGACGCCGCCCGTGACCGTCAGGCCGTTGACGGGCGTCACGACGAGCTGGCCATAGCCGCTCCAGATCGCCGCGCGGCCGATCGTCTGCGGGCCGCCGTAGCTCGACGTCGTGAAGCGCGTCACCTCGCGCTCGGCGCCGAACGTCGTCTGGACGATGGGCCCGAGATCGAGCACGCCCTGATATTCCATGCGGTTGTTGAGGCCGCGTCCCAGGAACGTCTCGGTATCGACGCCGCCGGTCGGGTCGATGTCGCGGCGGCGCGTGTCGGTGTACGCATAGCCGAAACGGTTCTTCAGCCGCCCGTCGAACAGCCCCAGATTGACGCCCGCATAGCCGATCGCCTGTTTGGTCAGCGCATATTCGGGCGTGTCGGCGAACGTGTAATTGGGCGGGGGAAAGCCGTCGATATCGGTCCGCCCGTCCGAATAGAAGCCGCGGAGATCGACCGACAGATTTTGCGCGAGCGCGACGGTGACGCTGCCGTTGAAGCCGAAGTTGCGATAGCCGTCGCGCTCGGTGCCGGCGGCATAGGCGGAATTGCCCTCCGTCCGGTAATAGCCGCCGCCCAGGCTTGCCGACACCGGCCCGATCTTGTCGGACACGTTGGCGAAGCCCTGACCCGTCTCGTGCCAGCCGCCCTCCGCGCGGGCGTTCAGTTCCAGATGGTCGGTCGGCTGGCGGGTGATGAGGTTGACGACGCCGCCGATCGCCTGGTTGCCCCACAGCACCGATTGCGCGCCGCGCAGCACCTCGATCCGGGCGATGTTGCCGACCAGCAGCCCGCCGAAGTCGAACCCACCACCGGGCGACGACGGATCGTTGAGCTTGACGCCATCGATCAGCGCGACCGTCTGGTCGGTTTCCGCGCCGCGAATCGACACGCCGGTGGTGGTGCCGGTGCCGCCGTTGCGCGCGACGGTGACGCCGGGCGTCTGGAGCAGCAGGTCGGACACGTTGCTCACCTGGCGCTGCACGATGGTGGCGGTGTCGAGCACCGTCACCGACTGGCCGACGCGGTCGATCGGCTCGGCGGTGCGGTTGGCGGTGACGACGACGTCTCGGCCGGAATTGGTGGCCTGTTCGAGGCCGGCGGTGCTCTCGGCGGACTGGCCGGCACCCGGACTGTCGGTCGCGACGGTCGCTGCGCTGGTGGATTGCGCGACGGCAGGCGCGGCGACGCCGATCGCCAGCGCGGCGGTGGAAAGCAGGATATGGTTCTTCACGTCTTGGTCCCTCGTCGGTGACGGGGCACACGCGACATGGCGCCGGGATTGGCTCCCGCCGCGTGACGCCCCAAGGCACGTCGTCACGCGAGGAAAGCTCCTCGTCCGCCCGGCACACCCCGTCCGCGCGAAGGATCGACCGCGACGGGCAGGTCTCCTGGCTCGCGGGTCAACGCCTCGCCCGGCCTTCCCGGACCTGCAAGGGTCCAGTGGCACACGGAGGAGCAAGGCTCACCGGTCACAGTTGCGGGGGCAGCCCCGGCTCGCACCCCCATGAGGAGGTGCTTCCGGGTTCCCTTTTCATCCCATCTCTGGGAACCTGTCGCGTTCCGGGCCATAGGCGCGGCGCGATGGCGGAGCAAGACGCGAGCATGACGGGCCACACGACCCTGTTCTTGGGCGGCGCCCGCTCGGGCAAGAGCCGGCTCGCGCAAGCCGCGGCTGAGGCATTGCCGGGGTCCCTGACCTATCTCGCGACCGCCGAGGCCGGCGACGACGAGATGGCGGATCGGATCGCGCGCCACCGCGCCGACCGGGGCGAGCGCTGGCGCACGGTGGAATGCCCGATCGACCTGCCCCGTGCGATCGGCGATGCGATCGGCGACGCGGACGGCGTGGTGCTGGTCGACTGCCTGACGCTGTGGCTGTCGAACCTGATGCTGGGCGGCCACGACATCGAGGCGGCGGGGGCGGCGCTAATTGCCGCGATGGCTGACGCGCGCGGGCCGTTGCTGCTGGTCAGCAACGAGGTCGGGTTGGGCTTGGTGCCCGAGACGCCGCTCGGTCGTGCGTTCCGCGACGCGGCGGGGCGATTGAACCAGGCCGTGGCGGCGGCGGCGACCCGCGTGGTGTTCGTCGCCGCCGGCCTGCCGCTGACGCTCAAATGAGCGATGCGCCCGCCTTCGATGCAGGCTTCCGCGAGCGGCTGGCCGAGCTGTTCGCGTGGCGACGCGACGTGCGCCGGTTCCGGACCGATCCGGTCGACCCCGCGCTCGTCGACACGCTGATCGAGACGGCCTCGCTCGCCCCGTCGGTGGGCCTGAGCCAGCCGTGGCGCTTCGTGACGGTGGACACGCCCGCGCGCCGGGCCGCGATCCGGGCGGCGTTCGCGGACAGCAACGCCGCCGCGCTCGCCGCCCAGCCCGACGCGCGCGCCGCCGCCTATGCCGCGCTCAAGCTCGCCGGGCTGGACGCCGCGCCCGTCCACATCGCGGTGCTGGTCGAACCCGATCCCGCGCAGGGCCACGGCCTGGGCCGCACGACGATGCCCGAGACGGTCGGCTATTCCGCGGTGCTGGCGATCCACACGCTCTGGCTTGCCGCGCGGGCCGCCGGGCTGGGGCTGGGGTGGGTGTCGATCCTCGAGCCCGAGCGGGTCTGCGCGATCCTCGACGTGCCCGCCGACTGGCGGCTCGTCGGCTATCTATGCCTGGGCTGGCCGGCGGCGGAGACCGTCACGCCGGAGCTGGAGACGGCGGGCTGGGAGCATCGCCGACCGGCGTCAGTCGTCCGGCGCTGACTTCGCGGCGAACAATTGTCCAAGGCCCGCAAGGCCGGTGACCGGCCGCACCTCGTCTTCGCTCAGCACACCCGCCTCGCGCAGCACCGCCGCGGCATTCGGCCCGCGCGGGAACGGGTCGAGCGCCAGCACCATCGTCTCCGCCGCCGCTTCGCCCAGATCGATCGCGCCGTCCTCGATCGGTAGCGTGTCGAGCACGTCCGCGTCGAGCTCCACCTCCTCGGCCGGCGCGCCCTCCTCGGCGAACAGCAGCGACACCGCCTCGTCCACCACCGCCCGCCACGGCTCGTCGGTGATCGAGCAGGCCTGCGTCACCTGCGCCTGCACCCGGCCCTCCGCTGCGATGCCCGCCCCCCTGCCCCCTGTCATCTTGCGCACGCGATAGGTGGCGACGAGCCGCTCGATCGACACGAGCCCAAACCGCGTGGCGAGGGCGGCCCGCTCCGCCGCATCGGCCTCGATCGCCACCGTGCGCTCGCCCGCGCCGATCGCGTCCAGCCGCTCGGGGCGCGAGAACTCCGGCGTCACGGCAGTTCGCCCGCGAGCAGCACCGGCAACGACACGCCGGCCAGCCGGTCGCGCAGCCCGGCCAGCCCGTCGCGCACATGCTCCAGAGCCGCGGGTGCCGGCGCCTGCCCGCGATACACGTTGCGCACAACCGCCTCGCCCAGCGCCGCGCCGCCGTCGCCCTTCTCTCCTTGGCCGGCGGCGAACCCGTCGCGATACGCGCCCAGCCGCCCGCCCAGCATGCTCATCATCTTGCCGATGTGCTTGCCCACGACGATGTCGCCGATGCCGAGCTGGCGCAACTGGCCGTCCATGTCCTCGACGAACCGCTCGGTCAGCCGTGCGGAGGGTATGGCCGCTGCCGGGTCCTCCTCCATCCGTAGCAGAACGGCCGACAGCACGGCCGCGACCATGTCGAATCGCCCGTCCACCGTGTCCGGCACCGCGCCCGCCAGATACCAGTGCGGCTCGCGCGCGCGCAGCACCACCGCGTTGTACAGCGGCAGCGTCTCGCTGCCGTGGCGGCCGGTCAGCCCCGCGATCCATGCCCCCAGCCAGCCCACGCGCGCTCCTTCCGATCGATCGGTTCCGCGCAGGCGGCTTGCTGCGCCCCGCGTCCCCGCATAGTGAGGGCCTGCATATCGAGGCACGGCACGGGCGATGCAATCGCGCTGCGCCCCATGTCCTTGGCACGCCTTTGGCCCGGAGAGTAGCATGCGCGTCCGTTTCCCCCTCGTCCTCGCGCTCGCGGCGGCTACGACGCTCGCCGGCGGCTGTACCCGCCTGCGCTCTCACCAGGGCTATATCGTCGATGCCGATCTGGTGAACTCGGTGCAGCCGGGCGTCGATAACCGCGACTCGGTCGCCAAGGTGCTGGGCCAGCCGAGCTTCAAGAGCCAGTTCGGCGAGCAGAACTGGTATTATCTGTCGCGTGACTCGCGCAATTACGCCTTCACCCAACCGCATCCGACCAACCAGCTGACGCTGGAGATCAGCTTCGATCGCGCCGGCACCGTGTCGGCGATCCGCCGCTCGGGCGCCGAGCAGATCGCCGCGATCGGCCCGTATGGCAAGACGACGCCGACGCTCGGCCGCACGCGCAGCTTCTTCCAGGACCTGTTCGGCAACATCGGCACGGTCGGCGCCGCGGGCGTCGGCAGCAATCCCGACACCAGCAACACCGGCGGCGGTCGCACCCGGCCGTAACGCTGCTCCCCCCGGCCGGAGGGTAGCAACGGCGCCATCGGACGACCCCCTTGCGAACGGCGTGCTGCGTTGCGACAAGATGCACCCGAATCGGGGGGGAATGCTGGGGGGCATGACCGGATTGCTGGGGATCGTCGACGCGGGTTTCCGCGAGCTGCTGCTGTTCGCGGCGGCCGGCGTTCTGCTGGGCGGGATCGACGATCTGGCGGTGGACGCGATCTACTGGGGCCGGGTCGGCTGGCGGTGGCTGCGGCGCCAAGGCCCGGCGACGCCGCTGCTCGCGGACTTCCACCCGGCCGCCGCCGACAGCCGGTTCGCTGTGTTCGTCCCCGCCTGGGACGAGGCGGGGGTGATCGCGCCGATGCTGCGGCTGGCGATCGCGCGGCTCGACCATCCGGGCTGCACCTTCTTCGTCGGCTGCTACCCCAACGACCGTGCGACGATCGACGCGGTGACGACGGTCGCCCGCGACGATCCGCGCGTCCGCCCGGTCGTCGGCGAGCGGGACGGGCCCACCACCAAGGCCGATTGCCTCAACACGCTGTGGCGCGCGCTGCTGAACGCCGATCCTGGCGGCGAGACGCGCGCGGTGATCCTCCACGATGCGGAGGATGTGGTGCACGCGGGCGAGCTCGCGATCTTCGACGCGTTGATCGGTCGGAACGACATCGTGCAACTACCCGTGCTGCCGCTGATCGATCCCGAGCGGCCGCTGGTATCGGGCGTCGTCGCCGACGAGTTCGCCGAGAGCCATGCCAAGATCATGGTGGTGCGCGAGCTGGTCGGCGCCGGATTGCCGCTGGCCGGCGTCGGCTGCGCGATCGCGACGCCGCTGCTGCACGCGCTCGCCGGGCCGGACGGCATGCCGTTCGACGCGGACAGCCTGTGCGAGGATTACGAGATCGGCCTGCGTGCGACCGCGCACGGCGGGTCCGCCTGTTTCGCTCGGGTGGCGGAGTTCCCAGGCGGACCGGCGGTGGCGATCCGGGAATATTTTCCCGCCACCCTGCCCGCCGCCGTCCGCCAGAAGGCGCGGTGGATGACAGGCATCGCGCTGGCAGGTTGGGACCGCACCGGCTGGGCCGGGCCACTGGCGATCGGCGACCACTGGATGCGCGCCCGGGATCGGCGCGCGCCGCTGGCGATGCTGGTGCTGTGCGCCTGCTACCTCGCGCTGCTGGCCTGGGGCGCGAGCGCGGGGCTGCACCGGATCATGGGCACCTCGGTGGCGGCGCTGCCGGGCTGGACGGTGCTGCTGGTGCGGGTCAACGCGATGCTGCTCTGCTGGCGCATGGCGATGCGCGCGTTGTTCACCGGCCGCGCCTATGGCCGGCGCGAGGCCTGGCGATCGATCCCGCGACTGCTGGTCGGCAACCTGATCGCGCTCCTGGCCGCCCGGCGCGCCTTCTGGTGCTACCTGTTGCTGCTGGCCGGCGGAAAGACGTGCTGGGACAAGACGGTCCACGCATTCCCGGCCGAGTTCGGTGGTGCGGGCCCGGTGGCGGTGGACGCTGCGTGACCGGCGCGGGCCGGCCGCTGCGGTTCCTGCTGCTGGTGATCGGCGGGTGGACGGGCGCACGGCTGTGGTGCTGCTGGCCCGCCCTGCCGACCCTGCCGGCGCTGATCCGCACGGTAGTGCCGCTCGACCGGTTCGCCGGCCTGCGCCCGATGCGCCCCGAGCCGCGCCCGACGACCGGCGTCATCGCTCCGATCCGGGCGCAGGCGATGTCGCCACCATCCCGACCAACGGCTCGGTCGCCCGAAGCGGCAGGGGCGAAGGTCGGGTCACCACCGCTAGGTACCGGCATCGTCGCCCTCGCCGAGGCATCGCAGCTGCGCTTCGGCGATCCGGTGCCGGCGGCGCTGCCCGCGGCGCGCGATCCGACCCGAACCCGGATGCCGTCGCGCCTGTCGGGCAGTGCCTGGCTGCTGGCGCGAGGCGGGCCGGCGCTGGCGGGCGGGCTTGCCGGCGCGCAGCTCGGCGGGTTCGCAGGCAGGCATACGGCTCGCCTACGCCCTGGACCATGCGCGGCGCCTCGCGATCGCCGGCCGGCTGTCCACCGCGATCGGCGGATCGGCAAGCAGCGGCGCCCTGTCGGATCGCGAAGGCGCGATCGGCCTCGCGTGGCGGCCCACCCGCCTGCCGGTAACGGTGGTGGCGGAGCAGCGGTTCGTGTTCGAGCGCGGCGGGCATGGTGGGCCGACGATCGGCGTCATCGCCGGCCTGCCGCCGACGCCGATCGCCGCCGGCTTCCGACTGGAGGCTTATGGCCAGGCGGGTGCGATCGCGCGGTCCGGCGCCGGTAACTCTGTAGAGGGGTTCGGCGACGGCGCGGCGCGGCTGACGCGGCCGGTGACGCTGGGACCGATCCATCTCGACGTGGGCGCCGGAACCTGGGGCGGCGCGCAACGCGGCGCGGCGCGGCTGGACGTCGGGCCGACCATCGGCGTAGCGCTTCCCGTGGCGCGCCATGCGCTGCGGCTGACCGTCGACTGGCGCGAGCGAATCGCGGGCGACGCGGCGCCCGGGTCGGGGCCGGCGCTATCGCTGGGGACGGATTTCTGACCAGAGCGCGCGACGCCGGGCACGGCGGGGTTCCGCCGCGCGCGCGATCGCGGTAACCCTGCGGCACCGATGGACGTTTACCTCCCGATCGCCGACCTGTCGGTCAACGCGCTGGTGATCGTCGCGCTGGGGCTGGTCGTCGGACTGCTGTCGGGCATGTTCGGGATCGGCGGCGGGTTCCTGACGACGCCGATGCTGATCGTCTATGGCATCCCGCCCACCGTCGCCGCCGCCTCGTCGGCCAGCCAGGTGACGGGCGCCAGCGTCTCTGGCGTGTTCGCGCATTTCCGGCGCGGCGGCGTCGACGTGAAGATGGGCGGCGTGCTGGTGGCGGGCGGCGCGATCGGGTCGCTGGCGGGCGGCTGGCTGTTCCGGCTGCTGCAGGGCACCGGCCAGATCGATACCGTCATCGCGATCGTCTATGTCGTGCTGCTCGGCACGATCGGCGTGACGATGCTGCGCGAGTCGGTCGGCGCGATCGGCGTGGCCCGCGGCCACCGCGCGCGCCGCCGGCCCAAGCACCGCCACCACCCGCTCGTCGCCGCACTGCCGTGGCGCACGCGCTTCCGCCGCTCGGGCCTGTACATCTCGCCGCTCGCGCCGCTGCTGCTGGGCTTCTTCGTCGGCATCCTGACGATCCTGCTCGGGGTGGGCGGCGGGTTCGTGCTGGTGCCGGTGATGCTGTACGTCTTCGGCATGGGCGCGCAGGTGGTGGTGGGCACCAGCCTGTTCCAGACGCTGTTCGTCACCGCGGCCGCCACCATGGTTCACGCGACCACCACAAAGGCGGTGGACATCGTGCTGGCCGCGCTGTTGCTGGTCGGATCGGTGACGGGCGCGCAGATCGGCGCGCGGTTCGCGACGCGGGCGCGACCAGAATATCTGCGCCTCGCGCTCGCCATCATCGTGCTGCTGGTGGCGGTGCGGATCGCCATCGGGTTGGGCGCGCGACCCGACGACCTCTATTCGGTCGAACTGTCTTGACGCGAGCCTGGCTGGTAGCGGCCACCGCACCGCTGCTGCTCGCGCAAGGCTCGCCTCCCACTCCGGCCGTCGGTCGCGCCGCGACCAGACCCGTGCCGAAACCCGTGCTGGTACCCGACGTGTCGCAACGCGACATCGAGATCGCGTACAGCTTCACGGGCGCGGACCTGCTGCTGTTCGGCGCGATCCTGTACCCCGGCGGCCATGTTCCGGGTGCACACGACGCGCCCGACGTGGCGGTGGTGGTGAAGGGCCCGTCGCAGTCGATATTGGTGCGCGAGAAGAAGAAGGTGGCCGGCATCTGGATCAACGCCGCCCGGCTGCGCTTCCGCTCGGCGCCGTCCTTCTATGCCATCGCCTCGTCGCGTCCGATCGAGCGACTGCTCGACGCGCGGACCCGCGCGATCTACGAATTGGGCGTCGACAGTCTGCAACTATCGCCCGCCTCCAACGCGCCGGCGGACGTGCAGGACCGCTTCCAGCGCGGGCTGGTCGCGCTCGACGCGCGCGCCGGCCTCTATTACGAGGCGCCGCGTGCGGTCGAGATCACCGCCGGCGTCCTCTATCGCGCACGCTTGCGCATCCCGGCCCGCGTGCCGGTAGGGCGCTTCACCGCCGAGACGTTCCTGATCCGCGATGGCCATGTGCTGGCGGCGGCGGTGCGCGACATCGACGTGCGCAAGTCCACCGCCGAGCGGCTGGTCGCCCGCGCCGCCGCGCGCTCGTCGATCGCCTATGGCCTGACCGCGGTCGCGCTGTCGGTTTTCCTGGGCTGGTTCGCGGGCTGGGTGGCGGGACGGCGTTGATTTGATCCGCTTGCGCGGATGCGGTGCCGGCGGCGTCCGACCCATCACAAGGTAAACGCATTCTTCACTCTTTCCCGTTCATAGCCGGCGGGAACAGGAGTGAGCGTCCGCATGTCCGATCTAACCGGCCGTGAAGCCTTTGCCATCGCGACACCCACGGCGGAAACGGTCGGCATCGGGATCGTGCTGGCGATCGGCGGCGCGGGCAGCGAGATACTGGTCGACCTCGCCGTCCTGGCGGCGCTGGCCGAGGACGCCGATCCGGTGATCGCGCAGGCCGGCCAAGTCGGCAGCCAGGTGAAGATGCGGCTTGGCGCCGCCTGGCTCGTCGCCAACATCCGATCGCTGCGCATCGCCCCCGGCCAGCCTGGCCAGGCGATCGCGCAGGTCGATTTTCTGGGCGAGGGCGACGAGGAGCGGCTGACCGGCAAGCTCTACAACTTCCGCCGCGGCGTCACCCGCTATCCGACGCCGGGGTGCGAGGTGCATCCGATCTCGACCAAGGACCTCAAACAGATCTACGCCGCCGACGACCGAGCGCATATCGAGATCGGCACCGTCTATCCCACGCGCGAGATCCGCGGCGCGCTGTACGTCGATGCGATGCTGGGCAAGCATTTCGCGCTGCTCGGCAGCACCGGCACCGGCAAGTCGACCAGCGCGGCGCTGATCCTCCATCGCATCTGCGAGCTCGCGCCGCAGGGGCACATCGTGATGGTCGATCCGCACGGCGAATATGCGCAGGCGTTCAAGGGCAACGGCGCGATCTTCGACGTGTCCAACCTCCAGATGCCGTATTGGCTGATGAACTTCGAGGAACATTGCGAGGTCTTCGTCTCGACCTCGGGTTCCGAGCGGCAGATCGACGCCGACATCCTCGCCAAATGCCTGCTCGCCGCGCGCGCCAAGAACCGGATCGGCGCCGAGATCCCCAAGCTGACCGTCGACGCGCCGGTGCCCTATCTGCTGTCCGACCTGACCAACCTGATCCAGCTCGAAATGGGTAAGATGGACCGGGCGGGCGACACCGCGCCCTATCTGCGCCTCAAGACCAAGATCGAGGAGGTGAAGGCCGATCCGCGCTACGGCTTCATGTTCTCAGGCATGCTGGTCGCGGACACGATGGCGGGCTTCATCGCCCGCATCTTCCGCCTGCCGGGCGACGGGCGTCCTATCTCGATCATCGACGTGTCGGGCGTTCCCAGCGAGATCACCTCGGTGGTGGTGGCGATGCTGTCGCGGATGGTGTTCGACTATGCGATCTGGTCACGCAACGAGCCGCAGCGGCCGATCCTGCTCGTCTGCGAGGAGGCGCATCGGTACATCCCGTCGGACCGCAACGCCGACGGATCGTCGGTCGGCCGCATCCTGGGCCGGATCGCGAAGGAGGGGCGCAAATACGGCGTGTCGCTCGGCCTCATCACGCAGCGTCCGTCGGATCTGGCTGAGGGCGTGCTGTCGCAATGCGGCACGATCATCGCGATGCGGCTCAACAACGAGCGCGACCAGGCCTATGTCCGCGCGGCGATGCCCGAGGGCGCGCGCGGGTTCCTCGACGCGATCCCAGCGTTGCGCAACCGCGAGTGTATCATCTGCGGCGAGGGCGTCGGCATCCCGATCCGGGTCGCGTTCGATCCGTTGGAGGAGTCCAAGCGCCCCGCCTCGGGCGACCCGCTGTTCTCGCAACTGTGGACGCAGACCGGCGGCGAGGACCAGATCATCACCCGGACGATCCAACGCTGGCGGGCCCAAGGGCGCTAGGCCAACGCTGGCGCGCGGGTGAGTGAGTGAACCTCCTATCCTCTTCCGTCCACCCTGAGCTTGTCGAAGGGCTGCTTCTTCTTCGAAGGAGAAGGACAGTGCTTCGACAAGCTCAGCATGAACGGTTTTTGTTGGGCGTTCTTCGTCCTCACGCCTCGCCCGGCTTGGCCGGTGCACCCTCGTTCCGCCGTTCCCCCGCCGCCTTCAGCCCGCCGATCACGCTGGTCGCGGCGAAGCCCAGCAGCGCGCCCATGTCGATCGGCGGCTTGGGCTTCGTGCCCTCCGCCTTCTCGCTTTCTGCCGCCGCGGGCATCCCACGCGTTAAGGCGGCCGCCGATGCGGTCAGCGCGGCCGCGATCAGCTGGCGGCCGGCGGGCGTTGCGGCCTGCTCCAGCACTGCGGCGGCGGCCTGACGCAGCGGCTTGGGAATCTTCACGCCGGCGATGCGCTTGGGCAGCTTGGTGGACTTGCTCACGATCAGGCCTTTCTGAGTGTCCTACCTAAATAGGACACCCTCCACGCCTCGTCCAGTCATCGACTTCCCGGCCGCACCGCCACCAGCGCCGCGACCGTGTCATGGAACCGCGCCAGCGCATCGCCCGACAGCCGCGCCACGCGCGCGAACGACACGCGCTTGGGATCGATCGCCACGCCGTCGCGCCAGACCTCCCAATGGAGATGCGGCCCGGTCGACATCCCGCTTGATCCGACATAGCCGATCACCTGCCCCGCGCTCACCGCCTGTCCGGCGCGCACCGCCAGCCGGCTGAGATGGCCATAGCCGGTGGCAAGCGTCCCCGCGTGATCGAGGCGGATGAACCGGCCATAGCCGCCGCTCCACCCCGCCGAGCGCACGATGCCCGCCGCCGCCGCCATCACCGGCGTGCCGATGGGGGCGCCGATGTCGATCCCCTTGTGCATGCGGGTGAAGCCCAGGATCGGGTGGAAGCGCGGGCCGAAGCCGGAGGTGATGTGGCCCTCCACCGGCATTCCCATTCCCTCGGCGCGAGCGCCCTGCCCCTGCGGGTCGAACCAGTCCTCCCGGCCGCCGTCGGACCAGCGCACCAGTTGCGTTCGCCCCGCCTCGCGGTCGACGGCGGCGAGCAGCAGCCGGCCGATCCGCACCTCGCCGGTCGCGGCGCGATCCTGTTCCAGCACCACGTCGAACCGATCGGCGGCGGCGATGTCGCGGCCGATCGACAGGCGGCCGGCGGCCGCCTTCATATAGTCGGCTACCGCGTCCGCCGGCACGCCCGCCGCGCGCACCGACCGGTAGAGGCTCGACCCGACCAGGCCCTGGAGGCGCAGCGGCCTGTGGTCAACCGCGATCGGCCGCTCGATCATCGCCAGACCGGCGCGCGCGCGCGACCCCACACGCGAGACCGTCACGTCGAGGTCGAACCGCGCGCGCATCGCCAGCGCCTCCAGCGGCCGAGCGACGCGCCGGCTGGGCCGCCGCCCGAGCGTCAGCGCGATGTGCGTGCCGGGGCGCAACTGATCCAGTGGCACCGCCTGCGCCACCAGCCGTGTCGCCGCTTCCACGTCCGGCCGGGCGAGGCCTGCGCGCGCCAGCACGCCGGCGAGCCGGTCTCCCTCACCCAAGGTGGCACTGAGTTCGACGCGCGGCCGCTCTGGTGCCTCCGACAGCGGGCGCACGAGATCGGTCGCCGCCATCCGCCGGCCGGTGTCGGCACCCAGCCCCAGCGGCGACACGGCTTGCGCGCGCGCGTCCTCCAGCAACTCCCCGGCCAGCGGCGCCGTCACCGGCCCGGCGAGCGCGTGCAGCCCTGGCGCGAGCAGCCAAGCTAGGCCGCACAACCCGGCGCAGGAGAACACGCCGTGCCACCAGCCCCGCGTGCCGATCGCGGCGCCGAGGTCGGGCGTCCAGTCGAGCAGCCGCAGCCGATCGAGCGCGGCCGGCGCACGCGCAGCCGACGTGCGAAGCGGCGCCAGCGCACGGCCGGCGCCGCCGCCCGCCAGTTCCAGTCCTTGTGGCTCGCGCAGGAACATCGTCGGTCGTCACTCCCCGCCGTCCCGATCGGCGCGGACATGCCGGTGCGGGCGGGGCGCGCGCAAGTCAAACGGACCTCCGGCGGAACGATCGTCATGCGCGTCGAACCGCTTGCGCGCGCGGCTTCAAGCTCCGATGTTCCGTCATATGAACGCACCCGCCCGCCGTACCGTAACCGCGGTGCTGGGGCCGACCAACACCGGCAAGACGCATCTGGCCGTCGAGCGAATGTGCGGTCACTCGTCCGGCGCGATCGGCTTTCCGCTACGGCTGCTGGCGCGCGAAGTGTACGACCGGGTGGTACGGCTGAAGGGCGAGGCGCAGGTCGCGCTCATCACCGGCGAGGAGAAGATCCGTCCGCCGGACGCTCGCTATTTCCTCTGCACCGCCGAATCGATGCCGACGGATCGGGACTTCGCGTTCCTGGCGGTGGACGAGGCGCAATTAGGCGCGGATGCCGAGCGCGGGCACGTCTTCACCGATCGGCTGCTGCGCGCGCGGGGCCGCGAGGAGACGATGATCCTGGGGTCGGAGAGCTTGCGCGCCGTGCTGCGCGCGCTGGTGCCCGAGGCGGAGATCGTCGGGCGGCCGCGCTTCTCGACGCTCAGCTATGCCGGCGCGAAGAAGATCAGCCGGCTCCCGCGGCGCTCCGCGATCGTCGCGTTCAGTGCCGAGGAGGTGTATGCCACCGCCGAGATGCTGCGGCGCCTGCGCGGCGGCGCGGCGGTGGTGATGGGTGCGCTGAGCCCGCGCACCCGCAACGCGCAGGTCGCGATGTTCCAGGCAGGCGAGGTCGATTACCTCGTCGCCACCGACGCGATCGGCATGGGCCTCAACATGGACGTGGCGCACGTGGCCTTCGCCTCGCTCCACAAGTTCGACGGCCATCGCCAGCGCCGGCTGACCGTCGCGGAGATGGCGCAGATCGCCGGCCGCGCCGGGCGGCATCAGCGCGACGGGACGTTCGGCGGGCTGGTCGACGAGGGCCCCGGCGCGTTCGGACCGGAGGAGGTGTTGGCCATCGAGGAGCACCGCTTCCCCGCGCTCGATTACCTGTATTGGCGCGACGGAGAGCCGGACCTGTCGAGCCTGCCCGCGCTGATCGCCAGCCTGGAGGCGCGGCCAACTCTCGACCGGCTACGCGCCGCGCCAGAGGCGATCGATCTCGGCGTCCTCAAGCGGCTGGCGAGCGAGGACTGGGTTCGGGCGCGCGTCCGCTCACCCGCGATGGTCCGGCGGCTGTGGGCGGCATGCGGCGTGCCGGACTTTCGCAAGCTGGGCGCGGACCACCACCAGCGGTTCGTCTCGCGGCTGTTCGGTTATCTGTCCGAAGGCAACGGCCACCTGCCGCACCAATGGTTCGCGGACGAGGTCGCGCGGCTCGACCGCGCGGACGGCGACGTCGACACGCTCGCCGGCCGGATCGCCGCCGCGCGCAGCTGGGCCTATATCGCGCAGCGGCCCGACTGGCTCGCCGACCCCAAACATTGGGCCGGCCGCACGCGCGAGGTGGAGGACCGATTGTCGGATGCGCTCCACGCCAGCCTGACGCAGCGGTTCGTCGACAAGCGCACCAGCGTACTGATGAGGCAGATCGGCGCGGACGCGAGCGCGCTGCCCGTGGTCATCGGCCCCGAAGGCGAGGTGACGGTCGAGGAGCATCGGCTCGGCACGCTCGAAGGCTTCCGCTTCGTGGTCGATGCCGAGACGCGCGCGGCCGACAAGCGCCTGCTGCTCGCGGCCGCCGAGCGCCGGCTGGGCGCGGAGCGCGCCGCTCGCGGCCGCGCGCTAGCCGAGGCTCCCGACGCCGACATCCTGCTCGCCGCCGATCCCGGCGCGCCCCCATTGCTGGTGTGGCGCGGACATGAAGTGGCGAGCCTCGGGCCCGGGCGCGCGCTAGCGACCCCGCGCATCGTCCTCGACCGCGCGCTCGACTGCCTCGACAAGCCGCTCGCCGACCGGGTGCGCGCCCGGCTGGAAGCATGGCTGGCGACGCAGGCCGCGCGTCATGTCCCGGGCTTCGCCCGGCTCGCCGACCTCGCGCGCGACCCGGCCGCGAGCCCGGCGCTGCGTGCGGTGGCGGCGGTGTGCGAGGCGAGCGGCGGCCTGATCGCGCGCGCGACCATCGCCGCGCCGGTGTCGCGGCTCGACGGGGCCGAGCGTCGGCGGTTGCGGACCGCGGGCGTGAGCGTCGGCGCGCTCGACCTGTTCGACCCTCGGCTGCTGCGCCCCGCGCCCGGCCTATGGCGGCGCGCGCTCCTCGCCGCGCGCAATGGCGAGCCCGTCGCGCCCGCCGCGCCCGAGAGCGCGACCGTCCTCCCACGCGGGTCCGTCGTGCAGGAGGGCGCGACAACCGGATTTCGCCCGCTCGCGCTGCAGGCCGTCCGCGTCGATCTGGTCGAGCGGATCGCCAAGGCGGCGCACGAGGCCCGTACCGGCCGGCGGCCGTTCGTGCCCGACGCCGGCCTCGCGACCTCGATGGGGTTGCAGCCCGCGACGCTGGAACGGCTGATGGCCGAGCTCGGCTTCCGCCCTGCCAAGCCGGAAGGATGGGTATGGCATGGCCGGCGTCCGGCGCGCGAGCTGCCCGTCGCTCCCACCGGCGCGTTCGCGGCGCTCGCCGGTCTGGGGTCTGCGCGTGCCTGAGGGCGGCATGCGGCTCGACCGGTTCCTGTGGTTCGCCCGGCTCGCGCCGACGCGCGCCGCCGCCCAGGGGATCGTCGCCGACGGCCGCCTTCGCATTGATGGCCGTCCCGTGGAACGCGCGCATGTCGCGGTGCGGATCGGCAACGTGCTGACCTTCGCCGCTTTTGGCCACGTCCGCGTCGTGCGGATCGAGGCGCTGCCGCCGCGTCGCGGCCCGGCGACCGAGGCGCGCGCCTGCTATGCCGAACTCGGCGAGCCGATCGCGATCGAGCCGCGCCCGCCCCGATCCGCGCCGGGTGCGAACGTCTCGCATCAAGCGCCGCAAGATTGACCCCCGCCGCGGGCACGGCCTAGAGGCTCGGCCCGTTACCGCCATCGTCGCTCGAGGACCCGACCATGACCTACGTCGTCACCGACGCCTGCATCCGCTGCAAGTACATGGACTGCGTCGAGGTATGCCCGGTGGACTGTTTCTACGAAGGCGAGACGATGCTGGTGATCAACCCGTCCGAGTGCATCGACTGCGGCGTGTGCGAGCCTGAATGCCCGGCGGAAGCGATCCTGCCCGATACCGAGAACGGGCTGGAGAAGTGGCTGGAGCTCAACACCACCTTCTCGTCGCAATGGCCCAACGTCACGCGCAAGGCAGACCAGACGCCGGCGGACGCCGATGCGCACAAGGGCGAGGACGGCAAGTACGACAAGTACTTCACGCCGGAGGCGGGCGCCGGCGACTGACCCCCTGCCACGCTTGTCCGCTCGGACAACGGGCGCGCGAAATAGGCCTCATGCCTCGCCAGAGCTTTAGCATGGGTCAAGGCAGCACGTCTGAGTGATCACACTGGTAATTTTGTTGCGGAACTGTTAGAAGATGCAGGAACGGGCGCGGCAGTCCTGCCGCCCCGCTGGTGCATCTTCGCTCACACCGCCCCATGTCACCGGTTTTCCGCCGGGTGGACGTGTCGGGGTCGGGTCGGGCCCAGTGAAAGGCAAGACATGGCTGCCAAGGCGTTGTCCTTCGACGTTGGCGATTACGTCGTCTATCCCAAGCACGGCGTCGGCCGGGTGATCGAGCTGTTGAAGCAGGAGATCGCGGGCATGAGCCTCGAACTCTACGTGCTGCGCTTCGAGAAGGAGAAGATGACTCTCCGCGTGCCGACCAACAAGGCCGAGTCCGTCGGCATGCGCAAGCTGTCGTCCGACAAGACGATGCGCGAGGCGATGGAGACGCTGAAGGGCAAGCCCAAGGTCAAGCGCACCATGTGGTCGAGGCGCGCGCAGGAATATGAGGCGAAGATCAACTCGGGCGACCTCGTCTCGATCGCCGAGGTGGTCCGCGACCTGTTCCGCGCCGAGGACCAGCCAGAGCAGAGCTACTCCGAACGCCAGATCTTCGAGGGTGCGTGCAGCCGTCTCGCGCGCGAGCTCGCCGCGATGGAGCAGGTGGACGAGCCCGCCGCGCAGTTGAAGATCCTCGACATCCTTCGCGCGTCCGCCGCGATCTACAACAAGGACAAGACGCCCGCCTGATCGGGTTCCTTGCAAAAAGGAGGGGCGGTTCCGCGAGGGACCGCCCTTTTCGTTTGGGGTTTGTCGGCAGATCCATGTGTGTTACCATGGTGGCACACTATAGGAGACCTGCCATGCGCCTTGCTGCGTTCGCCGCCCTGCTGCTCCCGCTCGCCGCCTGCGGTGAGGCAGGCGCAGGTGTGCCGGGAACCGGGTCCGGTCCCGCGCGCCAGTTTGCCGTCGCCGACTTCACCGCCGTCGCCGCGACCGGGTCTGACGATGTCGACGTTCGCACCGGCGGCGGCTTTTCCGTGCGTGCGGAGGGCGATCCAGTGGCGCTCGATCACCTGCGTATCTGGCGCGAGAGAAACACGCTGCGGATTGGCAACGATGGTAGCAGGTGGGTCCACAACGTGAAGCCAGCGACAGTGTTCGTGACGATGCCGCGCATCGCGGCCGCGGCCGTCGCGGGATCGGGCAATATCGTCATCGACAAGGTGACGGGCGGCGGGTTCAAAGGCAACAGCGCCGGGTCGGGCGACCTGACCGTCCATGCGCTCGCGGTCGACTCGCTTGGGCTTTCGATCGCGGGATCGGGCGACATGGCGATGACCGGTCACGCCCGCAGCCTCGACGTGTCGGTCGCGGGATCGGGCGGCGTCGACGGCGCCGGTCTGGCCGCGCGGACGGCCAGCATCAACGTCCTGGGATCGGGGAGCGTGCGTGCACGCGTCGAAGGCGCCGCCAGCGTCGCGATGATGGGGTCGGGCAGCGTCGACCTCGGCGGCAAGGCGCGGTGTTCCGTCACCAAGATGGGCTCCGGCTCAGTCACCTGCGGTGGCTGACGCGGCCTCTTGCGCGCGGGTCGGCAAGGGTGCGACCACCGCCGCATGATCCTCCGCTTCCTAACGCTCGCGCTGCTCCTGCTTTCCGCCACGGCCGGAGCGGCGACGCGGGAGCGATCGATCGGCAGCTTCGATCGGCTGCGGGTCGCCGGGCCGTTCGAGGTGCGGATCGAGGCGGGCCGGGCCCCGAGCGCGCGGATCGAGGCGGACGACGCGATGATCGACGGGATCGATGTCAGCGTGGAGGGCGACACGCTGGTCGTCCGCATGGGGCATGAGGGCTGGGGCGAGACGCCGGCGGTCCGCGCCGGCCAGGTGCCGGTCGTGACCCTATCGACGCCGGTCCTGCGATCGATCGCGGTCAGCGCGGGCGCGCATGTCGCCGCCGGACGCGTCACGGGCGACCGCGTCAACCTGGCCGTCAACGGCTCGGGCAAGGTCGAGGTCGCCGATGCCCAGACGGAGGACCTGCTGGCGACCGTCATCGGTGCCGGCTCGCTCACCGTCGCCGGCAAGGCGTTGCGGGCGCGACTGATGACCAACGGGCCCGGCACGATCGATGCGGGCGACCTCGATGCGAGCGACCTGTCGGTGCGGCTGGACGGCACCGGCGAGACGCGAGCGCGGGCACGCTATACCGCGCGAGTGACGGACACGGGCGTCGGCCGGGTGACCGTGTTGGGGGACGCGACCTGCATCATCGCACCGGGCACCGTCGGCCCGATCGCCTGCGGCCGGGGCCAGTAGGCGACAGGGCGAGCGCGCCTGGCAACTTGAATTACTTTCCCGTCGGTAGATCAATGGCTTGCCATGCGTTGACCCAACTTGACCTCCATCGCCCATATCCATGCCATCGGCACTGCCGTGCCCAGCCACGATGTCCACGCCGCCTTTCTCGGCTGGGCACGAGGGCAGTTGCCCGACGAGCGGCAGGCCAAGGTGTTCGACCGGATGGCGGCGCGGTCGGGCATCGGCCACCGCTGGACGGTGCTGCCCACCAGCGACGATGGCGGTTCGCCGATCGGACCGGGGGGCTTCTACGACGCCGCGTTGCTGCCCGGCACCGCCGCGCGGATGGCGATCTATGCCGCGGAAGCCCCCGAACTGGCGCTGAACGCGATCGCGGCGCTGGCTGCCCAACTGTCGCTCGACGGGATTACCCACCTCGTCGTGGCGAGCTGCACCGGCTTCGTCGCTCCCGGCATCGACCAGATCGTCGCGCGCCGGCTGGGCCTCGCGCCGTCCGTCGAGCGGCTGCTGATCGGGTTCATGGGCTGTTACGCCGCGGTCGCCGCGCTGCGGGCCGCGCGCCACATCGTCCGCTCGGAGCCCGTCGCGCGGGTGCTGGTGGTCTGCGTCGAGCTGCCGACGCTGCACATGCAGGCGAACGACACGCTGGAGCCGCTGCTCGGCCAGCTCCAGTTCGGCGACGGCGCAGGCGCGGCGCTGGTCGCGGCGGAGCCCGTGGGGCTCGCCATCGGCCAGCCGTTCGCGACGACGCTGCCCGATTCGCATGGCCTGATCCGGTGGGACATCTCCGACTCGGGCTTCGTGATGCACCTGTCGGGCGAGGTGCCGGGACGGATCGCCGCGGGCCTCGCCGATCCAGATTTCGCGCGGGCGGCAACCGGTGGCGTCGCGCCGGACGCGATAGACGGCTGGGCGGTGCATGCCGGCGGCCGGTCGATCCTCGACGCGGTGGAGGGCGCGCTGCACCTGGCGCCGACAGCGCTCGACGCGTCGCGTGGCGTGCTGGCGGCGAACGGCAACATGTCGTCGGCCACGCTGATGTTCGTGCTTTCCCGGCTGATGGAGGGCCATGTGGAACAAGGCGTCGCGCTCGCCTTCGGACCCGGCCTCGCCGCCGAGGGGTTCGCCTTTTCCAGCGCGCCATGATGGGGTTTACATGAGCCTCATGGTCCGCTCGGAGGCCGAGGAGCAGATGGACGCGGCCGACCTCGACGCCGGCACCTATGCCGCGGTCGTCGGCGACCTCGCCCGCGTCAACACGCTGACGCTTGCCGCCCGGCCGACGCTCGCGTTCCTGGCGCGGGCGGCACGAGGCGCGAGCAGGCTGCGTATCCTCGACGTCGGCTTCGGCGACGGCGACATGCTGCGCCGGATCGCGCGCTGGGCGGCGCTGCGGACGCTGGCGGTGGAACTGGTCGGCGTCGACCTCAACCCGCGCAGCGAGGCGGCGGCGCGGGCGCACACGCAGCCCGGCAGCGGAATCGAGTGGATCACCGGCGACTATGCCGATCTGACGGGCGGTGGCTGGGATGTGGTGATCTCCAGCCTCGTCGCGCACCACATGCGCCGCGCGCAGCTCATCGCCTTCCTGCGCTTCATGGACGCCGAGGCGGCACGCGGGTGGCTGGTCAACGACCTCCATCGCCACCGCTTCGCGCACGTCGGCTTCCCGCTGCTGGCGACAGTCGCGCGCTGGCATCCGATGGTGCGGCACGATGGCACGCTGTCGATCGCGCGCAGCTATCGGCCGGCCGAGTGGCCGCCGATCCTCGACGCGGCCGGCGTGAGCGGTGCGCGAGTGTATCGCGCCTTTCCGTTTCGGCTCTGCGTGGAGAAGCTCCTGTCGTGACGCCAATGCTAATCCTGGGCGGTGGGCCCGCAGGCGCGGCGGCGGCGATCGCGCTCGCTCGCGGCGGTGCGGCGCCGCTGCTGGTGGAGCGGACGCGCGAGACGGGCGACGCCTTGTGCGGCGGGTTCCTGAGCTGGCGGACCACCGCCGCGCTCGACGCGCTGGGGATCGCCGCCGACGACCTCAACCCGGCGCCCGTCACGCGCGTGCGGCTGTTCGCGGGCACCCGCCACCGCGAGGCGCGCCTGCCCGCCCCTGCCCGCGCGGTCTCGCGGCGGCGGCTCGACACGCTACTGCTTGCCCGGGCGGAGGCGGTCGGCGTGCGGATCGAGCGGGGGATGACCGCGCGCGAGGTGGACGGGCGCAGCGTGCGCTTCGCCGACGGCAGCGCGATCACCGCCGACGCGCTGTTCCTCGCCAGCGGCAAGCACGACGTGCGCGGGCTCGCCCGGCCGGCAGAGGCGCGCGGCGCTGATCCGACGATCGGGCTGCGCGTCCGGCTCGCGCCGTCGCCGTCGCTGACCCGGCTGGTCGACAACACGATCGAGCTCCACCTCGTCGATCGCGGCTACGCCGGGCTGGTGCTGCAGGAGGACGGCAGCGGCAATCTGTGCTGCGCCGTCCACCGCTCGAGGCTGACGGAGGCCGGGTCGCCCGAGGCGCTGCTGGCCGCGATGGGTCGTGAGGTGCCGGCGCTGGGCGAGCGGTTGGCGCACGCGCGCGGCACTGTCGATGCGATCGCCAACGTCCCCTACGGCTGGCGCGAGCGCGGCGGCGAGGCTGGGCTGTTCCGACTCGGCGACCAGGCGGCGGTGATCCCTAGCCTTGCGGGCGAGGGCATGGGGATCGCGATCGCCAGCGGCACCCGCGCGGCGGCAGCCTACCTTGGCGGCGGCCCGGCGGCGGCGGCAGGCTATCAGCGCGGCCTGGCCCACGACGCCGCCCGCCCGCTCGGGGTCGCAGGCGCTGTGTGGCGGCTGGCCGAGCGCCCGGCGCTGGCGCGCGTGGCGCTCGCGATCCTGCCCGCCCGGCTGATCGACGTCCTCGCCCGCGCGACCAGGATCGACCACGGCCGGGAAGCATAGCCGCCGCACTGGAAAGCGAACGCCTGCGCCTCCACCTAGCGGCCGCTTGACGCCGGGGCGCCGCCACCGCCACCCTCGCGCGTACACGTAAGGACACGCATTCCCCTCATGCAGCTCGTCATCGTCGAATCGCCCGCCAAGGCGAAGACCATCGAAAAATACCTGGGCCCGGATTACCGCGTCCTCGCCAGCTACGGCCATGTCCGCGACCTGCCGCCCAAGGACGGCTCGGTGCATCCCGACGACGGCTTCGCGATGGACTGGGAGAATTACGCGGACAAGGCCAAGCAGCTGAAGGCGATCACCGACGAGGCGAAGAAGGCGGATCGCCTGATCCTGGCGACCGATCCGGATCGTGAAGGCGAGGCGATCAGCTGGCACGTCCAGGAGGTGCTGCGCGGGCGCAAGGCACTGCCTAAGGCCGTCGAGCGGGTCACGTTCAACGCGATCACCAAGTCCGCGGTCCTGGCGGCGATGAAGGCGCCGCGCGAGCTCGATGCCGACCTGATCGACGCGTATCGCGCCCGGCGTGCGCTCGACTATCTGGTTGGCTTCACCCTGTCGCCGGTCCTGTGGCGCAAGCTGCCGGGCGCCAAGTCGGCGGGACGCGTCCAGTCGGTGTCGCTGCGGCTGATCGTCGAGCGCGAGCGCGAGATCGAGGCGTTCCGGGCGCAGGAATATTGGTCGGTCGCCGCGCGGATGGAGCAGGACGGCACGCCGTTCATGGCGCGGCTGGTGCAGTGGGAAGGCCGCAAGCTCGACCGGCTGAGCATCGGCAACGAAGGCGACGCGTTGCGCGCCAAGGCCGACGTGGAGGCGGGACTCTTTTCCGTCCAGTCGGTCGAGACCAAGCCCGCGACGCGCAACCCGCCGCCGCCGTTCACGACCTCCACGCTCCAGCAGGAAGCGGCGCGCAAGCTCGGCTTCTCGGCCGACCACACGATGCGGATCGCGCAGGGGCTCTACGAGGACGGCGCGATCACCTACATGCGGACGGACGGCGTGCAGATGGACGGCAGCGCCATCTCCGCCGCGCGCGCCGCGATCGCTCAACGGTATGACGGCGGGTACGTCCCCGACAAGCCGCGCCAGTACACCGCCAAGGCCAAGAACGCGCAGGAGGCGCACGAGGCGATCCGGCCGACCGACTTCGGCCGCGATCGTGCGGGCTCGGGCGATCATGCGCGGCTGTACGATCTGGTCTGGAAACGCGCGATGGCCAGCCAGATGGCATCGGCGCGGCTGGAGCGCACCACCGTCGAACTGGCCGACGGCACCGGCCGCACCGTGCTGCGCGCGACCGGCCAGGTCGTGCTCTTCCCCGGCTATCTCGTGCTGTACGAGGAGGGCGCGGATGATCGCGCCCCTTCAGGAACCGGCGCCGAGGGCGACGACGACGCCAAGCGCCTGCCGCGGATGCGCGAGGGCGACGCGCCGGCGAAGAAGGGCGTCGACGCCGAACAGCATTTCACCCAGCCGCCGCCGCGCTTCTCCGAAGCCTCGCTGGTCAAGCGGATGGAGGAGCTCGGCATCGGCCGCCCCTCCACCTACGCCTCGATCATCAAGACGCTGAAGGATCGCGCCTATGTGCGAATCGAGAAGAACCGCTTTTTCGCGGAGGAGAGCGGCCGGCTGGTGACGGCGTTCCTGGAGCGGTATTTCGAGCGGTATGTCGGCTATGATTACACCGCCGGGCTCGAGGAGGAGCTGGACGACGTGTCGGGGGGCCGCGCCGAGTGGCAGGCGGTGCTCGAGGCGTTCTGGCGCGACTTCAAGCCGCGCACCGCCGAGGTGATGGAGCAGCAGCCGAGCGCGATCACCGCCGAGCTGGACGTCTTCCTCGCTCCCTATCTTTTCCCCGAGCGCGCGGACGGCGCCGACCCGCGGCTATGTCCCAATTGCCAGAAGGGCAAGCTCGCGCTGCGCGGCGGTCGGTTCGGGGCGTTCATCGCCTGCTCCGATTATCCCGAGTGCAAATACACGCGCCGCTTCGCGCAAGCGGGAGGCGAGGCCGAAGCCGATACCGGCCCCGAGCAGCTGGGCAAGGATCCGGCGACGGGGCTGGAGGTGGAGCGCAAGTCCGGACGTTTCGGCCCGTACATCCAGATTGGCGAGGGCGAAGGCGCTAAGCGTGCGTCGATCCCCAAGGATGCGGGCGAACTGACGATGGAACTAGCGCTCAAGCTGCTGAGCCTGCCGCGCACGATCGGCACGCACCCCGAGACGGGCGAGCCGATCGTCGCCGCGATCGGCCGCTATGGACCCTACCTGCAGCACGCGGGCAAATATGCGCGGCTGGGCTCGACCGAGGAGGTGTTCGAGACCGGCATGAACGCGGCGGTGGTGAAGCTTGCCGAGGCGGCGGCGGGTGGCGGGCGACCGCAGCGCGGCGCGGCGCGGCCGCCGCTGAAGGAATTGGGCGCGCATCCTCGGACGGGCGCCGAGATGAAGCTGATGGAGGGACGCTATGGCGCCTATGTCACCGACGGCACGACCAATGCGACATTGCCCAAATCGGTCGAGCCCGCCGCGCTGACGGCGGAGGAGGCCGCGCAGTTGCTCGATGCGCGCGCCGCGGCGGCGCCACCGGCAAAGGCAAAGAAGGCGCCCGCGAAGAAGGCTCCGGCAAAGAAAGCAGCACCCGCCAAGGCCGAAGCCGAAGCCGTCGCCAAGCCGCTTGCCAAGAAGCCGGCAGCGAAGAAACCGACGGCCCGCAAGCCAGCCGCCAAGAGAGGCTAACCCCACCTTCATCCACCCCGGCGAAGGCCGAAGCCCAGCCGCGGGACGGTCGTCGTAGCGCAGTCCGCTTCATCGCGAATGTTCCGCTACTGGGTCCCGGCCTTCGCCGGGATCGCATACTCGTGAAGCGTCTGGTTCAGAACCGACCTACGCCGCACGCCGCTGCGTCAGCGCGATCCAGTCGCGGGCGGCGCGCTGGGCGGCGGCGATCTCGCGCGCCGTCATGTCCTCCGCCACCTCGATCCGCGCCTGCTGCGCGGCGACGATGCCGTGGACGGCCGCTAGGTTGAACCATTTGTGCGCCTCGATCAGGTCGACGCTGACGCCGGACGTGCCGGTCTGGTAGCAGATGCCCAGATCGTAGCAGGCATTGTGATTGCCGCGTGCCGCTTCCTGCAACCGGCTCTCGACCAGGAACTTCCCATTCTTCAGGCTGCTGCCCATCGTCTTGCCCCTCTTGTTCTCTTGAGGGGAGTGTCACCCGATTCGGATCACCAAATGGTTAACGCGATCGGGATGATCGCAGATCACGGCGTTACTGGATGCCGATGTTGTCGATCAGCCGCGTCGACCCGAGCCGGGCGGCGGCGAGCAGGCGGCGGGGACGGCCTGGCTCTGGCGGCGACGCGAGCGTCTCGGCATTCACCAGCGCGACGTAGTCGACCTGGAACCCGGCCCCCACCAACGTCTCGTGCGCCTCCGCCAGCACGTCCGCCGGTTCGTCGCCCCGCGCGATCCGGCGAGCCGCCACGCCCAGCGCACGCGGTAGCGCGACGGCATAAGTGCGCTCTTCCGCAGTCAGATAGATGTTGCGCGACGACAGCGCGAGCCCGTCGTCCTCGCGCTGCGTCGGCACGCAGGCGATCTCGATGCCGAGGTCGAGGTCGACGGCCATGCGGCGCACGACCTGCAGCTGCTGCCAGTCCTTTTCGCCGAACAGCGCGCGGTCGGGACGGACCTGGTTCAGGAGCTTGAGCACCACGGTCGCGACGCCGTCGAAATGGCCGGGCCGCGCTGCGCCGTCGAGCGTGTCGGCGATCCCTGCGACGCCGACCGTGGTCGCGAAGCCGTCCGGATACATCGCCTCCACCGACGGCGCCCACAACAGGTCGCATCCCGCCTCCGCGAGCATCCGCGCGTCGGCGATCTCACGGCGGGGATAGCGGGCGAGGTCCTCGCTCGGGCCGAACTGCTTGGGGTTGACGAAGATCGAGGCGACCACCTTCGCGCCACCCGCCCGCGCGGCGGCCATCAGTGCCAAGTGGCCCGCGTGCAGCGCGCCCATCGTCGGCACCAGACCCACTGGGGCGCCGTCCGCGCGCAGCGCCGCGACCGCCTCCCGCAACGCCGCAACCTCGCGCACCGTCCGCACCACGTTCCCCCTCGCCCAAACCGCTCCGGGCTTCTATGAAGCGGTAACCTTACGATCAACCAAGGAACGCCGAACCTTGCCGAGCGGTCCCGACCCCATGCCAGAGCGATGCCACGTCATCGTGTTCGCCAACGAGAAGGGCGGCACGGGCAAGTCAACGACGGCGGTCCATGTCGCGATCGCGCTCGCCGCGAAGGGCGCGCGGGTCGCGGCGCTCGACCTCGACCACCGCCAGCGCACGACGGGGCGATACCTCGACAACCGCGCCGCCACCATCGCCCGCACCGGCGCCAAGCTGCCCATGCCGCGCCACGCCACCCACGACGGCGTCAGCGACGATCGCTACGCCGACCTGTTCGCCGAGCTGACCAACGGCAGCGACTATCTGGTGATCGACACGCCGGGCCGCGACGATCCCTTCGCCCGCTGCGCCGCGACGCAGGCGGACACGCTCGTCACGCCGATGAACGACAGCTTCGTCGATTTCGACCTGATCGGCCAGGTCGATCCGGAGACCTTCAAGGTCACCCGTCCGTCCTTCTACTCCGAGCTGATCTGGGACGCCCGCAAGCAGCGCGCGCGCGCCGACGGGGCGACGATCGACTGGGTCGTGCTGCGCAACCGGCTGCAATATGTCGAGGCGCGTAACATGAAGCGCGTGTCCTCCGCGCTTGACCAGCTATCGAAGCGGGTCGGCTTCCGGATCATCCCGGGCCTGTCCGAGCGCGTGATCTATCGCGAGCTGTTCCCGGCCGGGCTGACGATGATCGACAGCAAGGAATTCGGCTCGATGGGGCTCAGCCACGTCGCCGCGCGTCAGGAACTGCGCGAGATGATGGCCGCGCTCGCCTTGCCCGAACCCGGCGTGCCGGCCACGGCGCCACCCGAAGCGCAGCCAACCGAAATACAGCCGCTCGTCGCGTGACGCAGCCTTGCTGAAGATCGTCCTCCTTGCCGCGCTGATCTGGCTCGCATGGCGCTGGCTGAAGCCGAAACCCAAGGTCAGGCCGCTCGCCCGGCTGGTGGCGGATGCGGCGGAGGCGCGTGCGATCCTAGGTGTTCCGGCAGGGGCGGACGCGGCGACCATCCGCGCGGCGCACCGCCGGCTGGTGCTGGGTGTCCATCCCGATCGCGGCGGCTCCGCAGACCTCACCCGCCGCGTCAACGCTGCGCGCGACGTGCTGCTGCGCGACCCGCGCTGAAGCGCCGCTGGCGTCGCGATGCGCGGGCCGGTCCCAAACGCGATGTGACGAGCGGCACCGCCATGTTGACCGGATGCGCGTGGCCGTGGCACTAAGCAGACGCCGAAGGCTGGGCGCAGGGCCGGCGGGTATAGTACAATGGTAGTACAGCAGCCTTCCAAGCTGAATACGCGGGTTCGATTCCCGCTACCCGCTCCAGCCCTCAGGCCGCCGCCGCCATCGGACTGCTCAACATGCCCGCCACCGCGCCGCTTTCGACCGGGCGGCTGAAGAAGAAGCCTTGGATGCTGCCGCAGCCCTGGCCGCGCAGCTCGGCGAGCTGGTCGCCGTCCTCCACGCCCTCGGCGGTGATGTCCATGTGTAGCGCACCGGCCAGGTCGACGATCGCGCGGACGATCGCGGCGCTGCTGGCATCGCTCGCGACGCTGGTGATGAACGAGCGGTCGATCTTGATCTTGTCGAACGGAAAGCTGCGTAGGTAGCTGAGCGACGAATAGCCGGTGCCGAAATCGTCGAGCGCGACGCGCACGCCCATATCGCGCAGCCCATGCAGCAGCGCGAGCACGTTCGCCTCTCCGTCCAGGAAGACCGTCTCGGTGATCTCGATCTCGAGCCGATCGGGCGAGAGGCTGCCGCGCGCCAGTGCCTGTAGCACGACCGCCTTGAACCCCGGATTGCGGAACTGGAGCGGCGACACGTTGACGGCGACCCGGACGTCCTCGGGCCAGGCGGAGGCTTGACGACAGGCCTCCTGCATCACCCACTCGCCGATCGCCACGATCAGTCCCGTTTCCTCGGCGACCGGCACGAACTCCGCCGGCCCGACCTCGCCGCGCAATGGGTGCGCCCAGCGCAAAAGCGCCTCGAAGCCGCCGATCCGGTTGGTCTTGAGATCGAAGATCGGTTGGAAGTTGAGCCGGAACTGCCCGTCGTGCAGCGCGGCGTGCAGATCGAGCTCGAGCTGGCGACGGCGGCGCGCGGCAGCGTCGAGCGCAGCCTCGAAGAAGCGGAACCGCCCACGCCCGTCGTTCTTGGCACGATACAGCGCGAGGTCGGCGTTCTTGAGCAGCTGATCAGGGTCCCCGCCGTCACCCGGGCCGATCGCGATGCCGATGCTCGTACCCGTGACGAGGCGGTGCCCATCCACCTCCAACGGCCGGTCGATCTGATCGAGGATCGACTGCGCCAACGCGCGCGGCCGGTCCGCTTCATGGTCGCCCGCCAGGATGATGGCGAACTCGTCGCCGCCTTGTCGCGACACCAGCGCATCGGGCGCGAGCTGGACCAGCGTCTGCGCGATCCGGCGCAGCAGCGCGTCGCCCACCGGATGGCCCAGCGTATCGTTCACGGCCTTGAAGCCGTCGAGATCGAGGCACAGGACCGCGACCGTGCCGCCCGACCGCGCTAGCTTGCCGAGCGCCTGATCGAGCGACTGGCGGAAGTAGCTGCGGTTGGGCAGACCGGTGAGCGAGTCGTGGTAGGCGAGGTGCGCGATGCGATGCTCACGCTCGACGATGCCCGCGGACATGCGGTTGAAGCTTGTCGCCAGCCGACCGATCTCGTCATCGCCTTCCACCGCCACTTCGGTGCGCGAACCCTCCTCCAGCGCACGGGCGGCGTGGTCGAGCGCCGCGATCGGCCGGGCGATGCCACGCGCGAGGCGGATGCTCGCGAGGAGTACGGCCAGGACGCCGATCAGCCCCGCGACGCCGATGCCGATCAGCAGCGGGCGATAGGGCGCAAGCGCGGCAGCGAGCGGATAGCTGACCAGCAGCGCCGCACGCGTCCGCCCATCGGCACCCGCCAGCGGCTTGACGAGCGCGAACGCCTGCCCGGCCGGCAAGCTCAGCATCTCCAGCCGGCGCTGCCCATGCGAGGCGAGCACGAGCGCGTCCAGCGCCGGATCGGCAGGCACCGACCCATCCGTCGCCACCCAGTGGCCCATCGCGTCGCGGTGCAGCATCGTCGCCGCGAGCGGGATGGCGGACAACCGTTCCAGCGATCGCATCTCGGTCGCGTCGAGCGGCAGCGCGAAGACGACCGAGCCGATCTCGGTAGGCGCCAGGATCGGCGACACGACGACTCGGAACAGCGCGTCGCCCGATGCGATCACGGCGTCGCGGCGACCCGTCGGCAGGGTCGCGGGAAGAGCGCCGACAATCCGGGCCAGCGCGCCGCTCGCACCGATCACCGCGCCGTCCGGCTCCACCACCATCGCGCGCGCGACACCGGCCCGCTCGCGCAGCGTCGCCAGCGCGGACTCGATCGTCGCCCGGTCCCCGCTCGCGACCGCCGCGCGGAAGCCGAAGTCGCGTGCCAGCACGCCGGCGGTGTCGCCCAGCGTCTTGGCCCTGAGCGCCCACAGCCCGTCGTACACGCTGCCGCTCGCCGACAGCTCCGCCTGGACCGACGTGCGCGCGGTCGCTCGGATCATCAGATCCGTCGCGATCCCCAGGATGCCGAGCGCGGCGGTGAACAGGGTCGCGTAAAGCACCGCCAGCTTCGCGCCGACCGTGCGGAACCGCGGCCGCGGCCAGCGAAGCCCGCGCGGAGCCGGAAGGGCAAGCGGGCGCATCTAGCGGCCGATCGCGATCGTCTTGGCGACACCGCCCGCGGGCACCACGATCATCTGCGCGGCCATGTTGTCCGGCTGGCGGATCGCGGGCGACCAGACGGTCAGCCGCGCAGGCCCGGGCGGAACGTCCGCCACGACAAGATGGCCCGCGGCGTTGGTCCTGCCCGTGAACGGCGACGCGGACACGATGATGAACCCGCTCATCGTGTCATGGATGTTGCAGCCGAGCGCGACCACGCCAGGCTTGTCGAACACGACGCTGCGCTGATCCTCGCGGCCATAGAGCTTCAGGTCGAAGCGCTTGGCCTTGGAGAAAGAGTAGACGTGGTGACGCACCGTGTCGCGGTTGGGGAACGACACGCTCGCGCCGACCGGCACCACCAGCACGTGCGGCTGGAAGGCGATCGCCTTCTGCTCCATCACATAGGGCCCTTGCGGGACGGCCGACGCATGACCGGGCACGTCGATCATCACCACGGCGTCGGCGAGCGGCCGCCCGTCGGGTCCGCGCACGTCGAGCGTGACGGTCGCTGCCGATGCCCCCTGCGAAGCCGCAAGCGCGATCAGGGCCAGGAGGAGGGTCGAGCGTATGGTCACCGTGTGGACCCTTGCGCCCGGACGGTTGCGACCCGTTTAATGCCGTCTTCACGCGATGGTTACCATCCGGGGCTAAGCGATTGGCGACCCGATCGAGAGCCGTCCATGCGCCCCCGCCTCGCCTCCGCTCTGCTGCTCGGCATCGCCGCTGTGCAGGCCCTGCCCGCCACCGCGTCCGAACGGCGCGACGGCGGCAAGCTGCTGCTGACCGGCGGCGTCTCCAGTGTCGAGGGCGCCGCGGGCGGCGGGCTCGCGAGCTGGGCGGTGATCGCGGGCAGTGAGACGCAGGACGGCACCGGCGGCACCGCGCATGCCACTTACGTCGCGCTGCCCGACTTCTCGCTCGCCTCCGCGGGCGCGGCGATCGGCATCTCCGACCGGGTCGAGTTTTCCTATGCCTATCAGCGGTTCGACACGCAGGCCGCAGGCGCGACGCTGGGCCTAGGCCGCGGTTTCGCGTTCGGGCAGCATGTCGTCGGCGCCAAGGTCCGGCTGGCGGGCGACGCGGTGTGGGACCAGGACAGGTGGTTGCCGCAGATCGCCGCGGGCGTTCAGTACAAACTGGCCGATCAGCGCGCGACCGTCCGGGCCGTCGGCGCGCGCGAGACGCGCGACGCGGACTTCTTCGTCGCGGCGACCAAACTGTGGCTGGCGCAGGGCATGGTGTTCGACGCGACGGTCCGGCTGACGCGGGCCAACCAGTTCGGGCTATTGGGTTTCGGCGGCGACCGGGACAACGCGCGCACCGCGCAGGTGGAGGCGTCGGTCGGCAAGCTGCTCGCGCCCAACCTGCTCGTCGGCGCGGAATATCGCACGCGGCCCGACAATCTGGGCTTCGCGCACGAGCGGGACGCCTATGACCTGTTCGCCGCCTGGGCCGTGCAGCGGCACGTGTCGATCACCGCCGCCTATGCCGATCTGGGCCCGATCGCGACGCGCCCGGGGCAGCACGGGCTGTTCGTGTCGCTGCAGGGCGGGTTCTGATAGGATATCGCGATGCCCATCCTTCTCGCCCTCCTTCTACAGGTCGCCGCACCCGCCGAGACGCCGGTGGCGCCTTATCGGCACGACGACGCCAATGCCGGCGCGCGGCCGTTCCGCGGCCCCGGCATGTGGGCGGCATTCCATGGCCGCGCGGGCGTCGCGCGGATCGTCGACGATCTCGTCGACCGCAGCATCGTCGACCCACGGATAGCGGACATCTTCAAGGGCCAGGACATGGTGCGGCTGCGGCGCACGCTCGACGAGCAGTTCTGCTACATCCTGAACGGCGGCTGCCACTACAGCGGTCGCACGATGCACGACGCGCATGCCGACATGGGCATCCAGGACGCCGACATGGGCGCGCTCGTCGAGAACCTCCAGGCGGCGATGCGGCGCGAGCATGTCGGCTTCGCGGCGCAGAACCGTTTCCTCGCCAAGCTGGCACCGATGCGACGCGACGTGGTGAAGCAGCGCGGCGTCCACCCGGCGGGCTGATGCGCGAGGCGCTTGCGCTTGCCCGCTACCCGGAGGAAGATGCCGGTGGCCGATCCCCGGCCGGAGAGTCGCCGATGTCCCCTGCCCCGTTCGCCCGCCTGCTGGCTCCGGTCCTGGTCGGCGCGGCCACGCTCGCCTTCGCCGCCGCCACGCCCGCGCTTGCCGCACCGTGCAAGGACGCGAAGGGCAAGTTCATCAAATGCCCGCCCGCCAAGCCGGTGGTGACGCGCTGCAAGGCCAACGGCAAGTTCGCCAAATGCGGTACGCCGGGCGCCAAGCCGATCTGAATGGGCCGATCTGAACCAGCTTACTACCGGTGCGGCGGATCGTCCGGGTGAAGCGCCGCGGCGTCGATGCCCGCCAACGGCTCGATCCGCTTCACCCAGGCGAGCGCGGCGGCGATGATCCCCGCGCCCAGCGCACCGAACCCCGTGCCGCTCAACAGCGCATAGAAGGGCTCGGGCCGCTGGAGCACGATCCAGCCGGCGGTGAACAGCATCGACAGCCCCGTGACGGTCAGGTCCACCGCCCAGGCCCATGCGCTCGCCCGGCCCGCGTTGAGCGACACCCAGATGCGCACCATCAGGCACGCCGACAGCCCGGCGATCATCGACGCCGCCTCGAACCGATAGCCGAGCGCGGACCAGAGCACCGGCTGGGCCGCCGCGCTTGCCAGCATGGCTCCCTTGCCCATCACCGGGTGCAGGCCACGCCGACCGCGGCGACGAGGCTCAACGCCACCACCGCCGCGGGCCGGCCGAGCGAGGGCAGGCTCGCCCACATGTTGATGGGGAACGGCTGCTTACGAAGCTGTTCCTGCATCGCGGCGTTGGACAAGATGACCAACGTCATCCAGCCCGCCGCCATCCCGAGCGACGCGGGATCGACCCACCGCTTGGCCATCAGCACGCGCGCGGTCGTCACCGGGTCCGCCGGGCTCCACGCCCACAGCGTCATCGCCTCTGCACCGCAGCGCAGGAATGCCGCGAGGCCCGCGAGCATCCACGCCGCTCGCCAGATCGTCACCGGGTGGCGCGGGCGATCGGCCCGGCGATTGACGAGGATGCCGCGCGCCATCGACCCGGCCAGCATCAGCCCCAGGCACATGAACGCCGTCATCAGGAACAGGTTGAACCCGTACAGCCGCCCGTCGCCGTCGAAACTGGTCGGCAGCGCCGTTCCCGCCTGACGGACCATGCGCGCGGCCAGGCTGGCGCCCGCGCCCCCGCCCGGCTCCGATCGGGCGCCGATGCGCAGGATTGTGGTGGCGAGAAGCATCGTCATGCGTCGACTCCCGAAAATGTTCCTGGTCCGTTCTCATCGCAAGTCCTACAAGTCCAGCTGGCGCGCCGGCGTGCCGGGCCTCGCCCCGCGTTGACAGCCGGGGCGGGCGCGGGCATTGGGCCGCTTCGCTTCGCGGCCCGACCGCCGGAGTGGCCCCGCGGAAGGGTGGCCGAGTGGTTAAAGGCAGCAGACTGTAAATCTGCCCGGGTTTCCCGTACGCTGGTTCGAATCCAGCCCCTTCCACCAGGCGTGCACCTGGTCAGCGCCTGGCCCTCGCGTTCGCAGTCGGACACCGCCCGCATGATCCTCAATCCCGACGTCCGCCACCGTGGCTAAGCGCGGCCATCGCCCATCGCAGGCCGCCGCCGGTCGCCCGCGTTTCTGGGGACGCCACGCCGTCGCCGCCGCGCTCGCCAACCCTGAGCGGGTGGTGCGCAAGATCTGGGGCACGCGCGAGGCGCTCGCGCCGTTCGCCATCCCCTCGACCATCCCGGTCGTCTTCGCCGAGGTCACCGATCTTGCCCGGCTGGTCCCCGCCGATGCGCCGCACCAGGGCATGGTCGCCGAAGTCGATCCGCTGGAGGATACCTGGCTGGGCGACCTCCTGGCGCAGGGCAGGACCGATCCCGACGACCGCCGCCCGCTGGTGGTGCTCGATCAGGTGACCGATCCGCACAATGTCGGCGCGATCCTGCGCTCGGCCGCCGCGTTCGATGCGCTGGGGCTGGTGACGCAGGATCGTCACGCCCCGCCCGAGGGCGGCGTGATCGCGCGGGCGGCGTCGGGCGCGCTCGAAAGCGTGCCGTGGATCCGCGTCGTCAACCTCGCCCGCGCGCTGGAGGAGATCGCCGAGGCGGGGTTCTGGCGCGTCGGCCTGACCGGCGAGGCGCCGATGACGCTCGCCGAGGCGATGGGCGGACAGCGCGTCGCGCTGGTGCTGGGCGCGGAGGGCGAGGGCATGCGCGCGAATACCGAGGTGCATTGCGACCAGCTCGCCCGGCTGCCGATCTCCGCCAAGGTCGAGAGCCTCAACGTCTCCAACGCCGCCGCGATCGCGCTCTACGCGGCCGCAACGCGCGGCTGATATCTGATCCGCTCACGCGGATATGGCGTCGGTCCGCTCCTCCACCGGGACCAAATCGCTTAAGTCGTGAGTTGGGCGGGGATGATACAGACCCTCGCCGAACTCGATCGCCTGCGTGGCGAATGTCGCCAGCTCGTCACCAAACGCGCGCTGACCGCCGCCGGTGCGTCGGTAGTACCGATCCCCGGGGTCGACATCGCCGCCGACATCGGTCTGCTCGCGACCATGCTGCCGGCGATCAGCAAGCGGTTCGAGCTCGATCATGAGGCGGTCGACAAGCTGCCGGCGGACGCCGCGCAGCGTGTGTTCGTGCTGGCCGCCGGGATGGGCAACAACCTGATCGGCCGGATGATGACGCGCACGATCGCCAAGGCGATCCTGCGCCGCGTCGGCAAGCGCGTGGCGGTGGCGTCCGTCGCCAAATACGTGCCGGTGCTGGGCTCCGCGATCGCCGCGTCGATCGGCTTCGGCGCGATGAAGCTCGCTGGCGACGCGCATGTCGAGGATTGCTACCGCACCGCCCGCGCGCTGATCGAAGACCGGCTGACGTGATCGAGCGGACGTGTGACGTCGCGATCGTCGGTGCCGGGACGGCAGGGCTGAAGGCGTACAAGGCGGCACTCGCGGCCGGCTCGGACGTGCTGCTGATCGAGAAAGGGCCGGGCGGCTCCACCTGCACGCGCCATGGATGCATGCCGTCCAAGCTGCTGATCGCCGCGGGCCGGACGGCGCACGTCGCGCGCGGCGCGGGCGTGTTCGGGATCGGCGTGACGGGCGTCACCGTCGACGGTCCGGCGGTGCTCGCGCGGATGCGGCGGATGCGTGACGGGTTCGTGCAGTCGGTGCTCGACTCGTACCAGGCCATCCCTGACGAGCGCCGCATCCACGGCGAAGCGCGGTTCGCGGGCGTCGACACGCTGACGGTCGGCGACACGCGTGTCACCGCCCGGGAGATCGTGATCGCGGTCGGCGCGACCCCGTCCGTGCCGCCGCCGCTCGATCCGGCGCGCGCGCTGATCCACACGCACGAGACGATCTTCGAGATCGCGGACCTGCCGCGCCGGCTAGCGGTGGTGGGCGCGGGGCCGCAGGGCCTGGAGCTGGCGCAGGCGTTCGCGCGGCTGGGCGTGGCGGTGACGCTGCTCGACCATGCGACGGCGATCGGCCATCTGAAGGACCCGGACGCCGCCAGGATAGCGCAGGAGGCCTTCGCCGGTGTGTTCGACCTGCACCTGGGCGTCGAAGTATCGGCCGAGCTTGCCGGGGCGGATAAGTCAGATGGGGCGGTGGTGCGCTGGACCGGCGACAGCGCCGGTGAGGTGACGGTCGACCTGATTCTCGTTTCCGCCGGCCAGAAGCCGCAGCTAGATGCGCTCAACCTGAACGCGACCGGGCTCGCGCTCGACGATCACGGGACGCCGTGTTTCGACCACGTCACCCGCCGGTGCGGGGATAGCGGCATCTTCATCGCCGGCGACGCGGGCGTCTGGCGGCCGGTGCTGCACGAGGCGGCGCGGGGCGGCCGGATCGCCGGCAACGGCACGGCGGGCAGGGATGCCCCGCCCCAGCGACCAGCCCTCGCGATCGCCTTTTGCGAGCCCAATCTGGTGGAGGTCGGGATGCCGTTCACCGATCTGCCGGATGGCGCGATCGTCGGCTGCGCGATGGCGAGCGAGAACGGCCGCACCAAGGTCGACGGCGAGACGGCAGGCGTCGTCCGCCTGTACGCGGATCGCGACGGCCTGATGCTCGGTGCCACGATCGTCGCGGCGGACGGCGAGCACCTGGGGCAATCGGTCGCGCTCGCGATCGATCGGGGCATGACGCTCGCCGAGTTCGCTGATCAGTCCTGGTACCACCCGACCGTCGAGGAACTGCTGCAGACCGCCGCGCGGGACGGCGCGGGACTGCCGGACTGATCGTTGGCTCTGCCATGACCGGCCATGGCGGGCTGGTCATGGCGGCGCTGCCCATGCCACGCTATATCCGAACCATGGCTGCCCAAGTCCTTCCGCCGATCGCCGCGCCGCGATGACCGACGCCCGCGCGACGCGGTCGGACGGAGGCGAGCCGGTTGCGGGCGAGACCGTCTATCGCCATCGCCTGCCCGTCCGGCTGTGGCATTGGGCGAACGCGATCGCCGTCGTCATCCTGCTGATGAGCGGGCTGATGATCTTCAACGCGCACCCGCATCTCTACTGGGGTCGCTACGGCGCCAATTTCGACGCGAGCTGGCTCGACATCACGCCCGGACGGCTGCGGATCGGGCCGGTGACGCTGCCGACCTTCGGATTGCTCGGCGTGTCGCCGCACGGCGGCTTCCCCGTCGCCTTCCCGCCGCTGGTGACGATCCCGTCGAGCTACGATCTGGCGGCGGCGCGCCAGTGGCATTTCTTCTTCGCGTGGCTGCTCGTGGTGCCGGGCATCGGCTATCTGATCTGGGGCGTCGCACGCCGCCATTTCCGCCGCGATCTCGCGCCGACCCCCGCGGAGCTCGCGCCGCGCAACCTGTGGGCCGACGTCAAGGACCACGCCCGACTGCGCTTTCCCAGCGGGGCGGAGGCGACGCACTACAACATCCTGCAGAAGCTCGCCTATTGCGGCGTGATCTTCCTCGCCACCCCCGGCGCGATCCTGACGGGGCTGACGATGTCGCCGGGCATGAACGCGGCGATGCCGTGGCTGCTCGACGTGCTGGGCGGACGCCAGTCCGCGCGGTCGATCCACTTCATCTGCGCGATGGCACTGGCGGCGTTCATCGTCGTCCACCTCGCGATGGTGGTGCTGGCGGGACCGATCAACGAGGTCCGCTCGATCGTAACGGGCCGGTTCCGGCTCCCGGCCGAGCGTCAGGGGCCCAGAGCACGATGAGGCGCCCGCGATGACCGACCTCCTGACGCGGCGGCGGCTGATCGGCGCCCTGGGCGTCGGCGCCGGCGGGATACTGCTGTCGGGCTGCGACCGGATCGCCCACGCGCCCGCCGTCAGGCGCGTGCTGTCGCTCGGTCAGGACGCGAGCTTCTCGGTCCAGCGGCTCGTCACCGACCGGGCGGCGCTCGCCCCGGAGTTCACGCGCGCGGAGATGAGCCCGGTGTTCCGCACCAACGGCAATGCCACGGTCGCCTCGCCCGACTATGCGCGGCTGGCGGCGGGGCGGTTCGCCGACTGGCGGCTGCGCGTCGACGGGCTGGTCGCGCGGCCGTTGTCGGTGTCGCTCGACCGCCTGCACGCGATGCCGCACCGCACGCAGATCACCCGTCACGACTGCGTCGAGGGGTGGAGCGCGATCGGGCAATGGACCGGCACGCCGCTGAACCTGCTGCTGCGCGAGGCGGGGCTGCGGCGCGACGCGCGCTACATCGTGTTCCACTGCGCCGACACGTTCGGGACCACGCCTTATTACGAGTCGATCGATCTGGTGGACGCCTTCCACCCGCAGACGATCCTCGCCTGGGGCATGAACGGCCGCGCGCTGGGGATCGGCCATGGCGCGCCCGTCCGGCTGCGCGTCGAGCGGCAGCTTGGCTACAAACAGGCGAAATACGTGATGCGCGTCGAAGCGGTCGCGAGCCTCGCCGACATCGGTGGCGGCAAGGGCGGATACTGGGAGGATGTCGGCAACTATCAATGGTATGCCGGCATCTGACCGTCGTGCGCGTGCCGGTCGGCCTGCGCGAAGCGACGCGACCGGTCGTTAGAAGATCACGGCGCCCCGCAGGATCAGCGTCTCGCCCAAATCCGGTCCCAGGACCACGCCGACCTTGTTATCGGTATGCCAGCAGGCGAACATTCTCGGTCAGATACCGGTTGGCGCCCAACGTATCGGCATCGCCCTTGCCGCCCAAGGGCGCGCTGGTGAAATCGACGTTCTCGTAGCGGCCGACCAGCGAGATCGCGCCCGGAGCGCCGTCGGACACCGATGCGCGGACGTGCGGAGAGCGGACGTGCGGATGTTCGAAATCGCCGTTGCGCGCCGAATAGGGCGCGGTCTCGCCGGTCACGAACCATCCGCCCGGAAGCGAGTGACATGAACCACGCCGACGACGCCGAGGTCCCTGCGCCTCAGGCCCAAGGCACCCGCCCCGATCCGCCGCCGACGCTTCACGTCCAGTCCCGCGCCCTCGCCGTCCGGCTCGTGACATAGGCGCGCATCGTCGCGAAACGGTCGCGTGCGGCGCGGCGGGTGCCACCGGCACGCTCCTCTGCCTCCGCGGCGATCTGTTCGAGCGATATCACCAGGTCGGCCGCCAGCGCTGCCCGCTCCGGCTTGGGCGCTTCGACCATCGCGGCGGCAGCCGCCTCGACGAGTTCGGGGATACGCCCGCGGATTACCGCGGCCCATTCGTGCAGGTGAAGGTCGGCGGGAGCAGCCTGTGCTTCGGCCAGCAACGCCGCGCACCGCGCGTGTGCTTCGGCCAGTCGCGGCTTGAGGCGGGAGCCGGTCGCCGCAAGCGCCGCCGCCTGTGCCCAGGCGAGATCGAGCGGGGTGGATGCCTCCACCTTTCCGGCCGCGGCGATGGGCGCCGATGCGCGCGCCTGCACGACGGCCATCCGGGCGGGCACCCGTGCCGGCCGCAGCAGCAGCACCAGCACGCCAGCCAGCGCCGCCCCCGTGAGTCCGCCGGCCGCAGCGCCACCATCGCCGGCGGCACCCAATGCAAGCCCGATGCCGCCGCCCGCCACCATCACCGCCAACGGCCGGCGCCGAACGAGCCGCACGAGGCCGCCGACCGCCAGCGCCACCATGCCCAGTCCCATCAGGCCAAGGACGGCGAAGACGAACAGGACGGCGATCATCGCGAGCGGTTTCGCCGGCGCTCAGGCGGTGGCCGGCAGCGTGTAGGCGAGATCGTAGCGGTGGCCGCCATGGCTCTGGTCGATGGCCAGCGTTCCGGCGATCCCCGCCAGCGCGCCGGTGCCGCTGTCCGGCGCGATCGTCACCTGCAGCTCCGCGACCCCCGCCCTGGTGATCGTGCCGCGATGGATCAGCACAAAGCCCCCGGCATGGCCGTCCAGCGTGCCGGTGACCTGATCGAGCGCGACATAGGCCGCTGCCTTTCCCGGTCCCGGCGTGCCCGCCGCCAGCATCGTGCCGGTCGCCTCGCCCACCAGCCCGCCCGAGAATATCTTGTGGATCGCCATCCGGTTCGTCGGCATGCCGCCCTCCGGAGCGGGTGCCTGCGCCTCCGGCGTGATCGTCACCACGAAACTGCCGGTCGCATGGTGCATGGCGTTCTCCCTTGCCGAGGCGGCCGTCGCGGTAACCAACATCAGGGCCGCGGCCGTCCGGATCATCGCCCGGCGCCGTCCCCATGATCGGGGATCGTCGCCTGATCGATGCCGTCCGCCGGCCCGCCGATCAGGATGAAGCGCCGGTCGCAATAGCCGCAGTCGACGGTGCCGGTGTCGTCGATCTCCAGGAACACGCGCGGGTGGCCGAGCGCGGCGCCGCCGGGGATGTCGCTCGCCCCGTCGCAGGCGACGCGGCGGGAGGTGACACGGGAGGTTTGGAGCGGCGGGACCATGGCGAGGGGATAGCAAGCGCGCCCCTCTCCTTCAATGGCAGCGCGCCTTCAATCCCATGACGTGGATGCTGTTTCCGCTCCCACAACTCGGTTAGTGGCCGCGCATGACCGAAGCCGCGATCACGATCCAGAACCTCTGCAAGACCTATGCGGGCGGCAAGCGTGCGCTGGACGGGGTGACGTTGGACGTGCCGCGCGGGCAGATCTTCGGGCTGCTCGGCCCCAATGGCGCGGGCAAGTCGACGCTCATCAACATCCTCGCGGGTCTGGTGAACAAGACGAGCGGCACCGCGTCGATCTGGGGCTTCGACATCGATACGCACCCCCGCAACGCCAAGGCGGCGATCGGGATCGTCAACCAGGAGATCCTGTTCGACCCGTTCTTCACGCCGATCGAGACGCTGGACATCCAGGCCGGGCTGTACGGCGTCCCCCGCGCGGAGCGCCGATCGATGGAATTGCTGCGCGCCGTCCACCTGGAGGACAAGGCGACCGCCTATGCCCGCACGCTGTCGGGCGGCATGAAGCGGCGGCTGATGGTCGCCAAGGCGCTGGTCCACCGCCCGCCGGTGCTGGTGCTCGACGAGCCGACCGCGGGCGTCGACATCGAGTTGCGCCAGCAATTGTGGACGTACGTGCGCGAGCTCAATGATGGCGGCGTGACGGTGGTGCTGACGACGCATTACCTCGAGGAGGCCGAGCAGCTCTGCGACCGGATCGCGATCATCAACCACGGCCGCGTCGTCGCCAACGAGCCGACGCGCGATCTGGTCGGACGGGCGCAGGAGAAGGTGGTGGCGGTGACGGTCGACCGCGACCTTGACGCCGCACCCGATGCGATCTGTTTCGACAAGGTGGTGCTGAAGGGCAGCCGCGTGCTGGAGATCACCTATGCCAAGGACCGGGTCAACGCGGGCGAGGTGCTGGCGGCGGTGACGCGCGACGGCCTCGGCATCGTCGATGTCTCGACGCGCGAGGCGGACCTGGAGGACGTGTTCCTGAGCCTGACGCGCCAGCCGGCCACCTGAACCCGCCTTTCAGTCCTCCCCCGCCAGGGGGAGGTGGCCGGCAAAGCCGGTCGGAGGGGGAGGACAGGGCCGACGTTCGGCAGTCCGCCCCCTCCGTCATCTCTTGCGAGCTGCCACCTCCCCCTGGCGGGGGAGGATTATGATAGGTCACCGCATCCCCATCGCCCGCCGGCTCGCCTGGTGGTGCGCGTGGCAGATCGCCACCGCCAGCGCGTCGGCCGCGTCGGGGCCGGTGAGCTTTACGCCAGGCAGCAGGCGGCCGATCATCGCCTGGATCTGGCCCTTCTCCGCGCCGCCCGTTCCCACCACCGCCTTCTTGACGGTGCTCGGGTGATATTCGCCGATCAGCAGCCCCGCGTTGGCGGCGGCGAGCAACACCGCGCCGCGCGCCTGGCCGAGCTTCAGCGTCGACTGCGCATTGCTGTTGCCCAGCACCTCCTCCGCCGCCGCCTCGTCGGGCCGCTCGGTGCGGATCACGTCGCTCAGCGCGGCATACAGGTTAGCGAGCCGCCGCGGCAGCGTCATCGACACCTCCGTCTTCACCTGCCCGTTGGCGACATGGATCAGCCGGTTGCCCTCGGTGCGGATGACGCCCCAGCCGGTGGTGCCGAGCCCGGGATCGAGGCCGAGGACGATCACCTCCGCCCTAACCCAGCCGCTCCAGCACCTCGTCGCTGACCTCGTAATTGCCCCAGACGGTCTGCACGTCGTCGTCGTCGTCGAGCGTGTCGATCAGGCGGAACAGCTGTTCCGCCTCGCCCTCGCCCACCGCGACGGTCGTCTGCGCGCGCCAGGCGAGCTTCGCGCCTTCGGGCTCGCCGAGCACCGGGGTCAGCGCCTTGGTCACCTCGTGCAGGTCGGCGACGCTCGTCCAGATCTCGTGGCCGTCCTCGCCCGACGTCACGTCCTCGGCGCCCGCTTCCAGCGCGGCCTCGAACACCGTCTCGCCGCCGCCGGCGGCGGCCGGATAATTGATGAGGCCCACCCGATCGAACCCGTGGCTGACGGACCCCGCCGAGCCCAGATTGCCACCGTTCTTGGACACGGCGGTGCGCACGTTGGTCGCGGTGCGGTTGCGGTTGTCGGTCAGCGCCTCGATGATGAGCGACACGCCGCCGGGGCCGAACCCCTCGTAGCGGATCTCCTCGTAATTCTCGGCATCGGCGCGGCTCGCCTTGTCGATCGAGCGCTGGATATTGTCCTTGGGCATCGACGCGGCCTTGGCGGCGTTGATCGCGGCGCGCAGGCGGGCGTTGGAATCGGGATCGGGCAGGCCGGACTTCGCCGCCACCGTGATCTCGCGCGACAGCTTGCTGAACGACGCGGAGCGCTTCTTGTCCTGCGCGCCCTTGCGGTACATGATGTTCTTGTACTTGGAATGGCCGGCCATGAATAAACCCCGCAAAGTGGTACTTTGCGGGGACCCCGGCAGGGATGACAAAACCCGCAAATATCGATGTTGAACCGGCTTCTTAGGGCTCCTGCGGCGTCTGCGCCAGCCGGTCGATCTTGGCTTCCAGCGCCGCCAGCCGGTCGATCACGAGGTGGTCCATCTTCTCGTGCAGCCGCAGGATGTCGAGCTCCGCGCGCAGGTTGGTCTCGTAATCCAGGCTGGCGGCGAGCCGGTCCTTCTCCGACTGGCGGTTCTGGCTCATCATGATGACCGGCGCCTGGATCGCCGCGACCGTCGAGAGCATCAGGTTGAGGAAGATGTAAGGATAGGGATCGAACGCCAGGCCGAAATGGCCGAGCACGTCGGAGTTGAGGATCATCCAGCCGACCAGCACCACGCTGAACGCGATGATGAAGCTCCACGAACCGCCGACCGCCGCCACCCGGTCGGACAGGCGAGCCCCGAAATCGGCGCGCTCGTCGGACACGTCGGCGGCGTCGCGGCTGACCGCCTTGCCGGTCTCGATCCCCTCCAGCACCCGCCGCTGCTCGGGATCGAGCTCCGCGAGCTGCTTGCCGAGCAGCCGCTGCGCGAGGTCGGCGAGCGAGGAGGGGCGAAGCGGCATCAGTGCAGGCCGAGCGCCTGGCGATAGGTCTCTAGCAACGCGTCCGCCTCGTCGCGGTGGTGCTTCTCCATGCGGCGCAGGCGGACGATGGTACGCATCGTCTTGGCGTCGAAGCCGGTCGATTTCGCCTCGGTATAGGTGTCCTTGATGTCATCCTGGAGGCCGCGCTTCTCCTCCTCCAGCCGCTCGATGCGCTCGATGAACTGGCGGAGTTGTTCGGCGGAGACGTTGTCGGTCATGGGCGATGGTATCCTGTTATGGCGTTCCGGGAAGGGCCGCGCGCCTTAACCACGCGGGGCCGGCGCGTCACGCGTTCTTCGCCAGGCTGTCGGCCATGCGCGCCATCTGTTCGGGCGTCGCGGGCGGCTGGCTCGCCTTCCAGTCGGGCGCCGACATTCCGTGGACCGCCTCGCGCGCCGCCGCCTTGTCGATCGCGTCGCCGCTCGCCTCCGCCACCCAGTCGCCCAGGCAGTTGCGGCAGAAGCCGGCGAGTCCCATCAGGTCGATGTTCTGCGCATCCGACCGGTGCTGCAGGTGCGTCACCAGCCGGCGGAACGCGGCGGCCGCCGTCGCATCGTCGATGTCGTCGATTCCCACGATGTACGATCCCTCGTTGATCGCCCCGCGTTATTCCCTAGACCGGCCTCCGCACAAGCCGAGGAAGACGCGCCATGACCAAGGCCCCGAGCGAGCGGACCGGTCCCGGAGCCGAGCCGCGTGCGCGCCCCGCTCCGCGAGCACGCAAAGTGCGCGTGCTGGCGACGCTCGGCCCCGCGTCCAGCACGCCCGAGATGATCGCGACGCTGTTCCAGGCGGGCGCGGACGCGTTCCGGATCAACATGAGCCATGGCGACCAGGCCGGGAAAGTGGCCGTGATCGAGGCGATCCGGTCGCTGGAGAAACGGTTCGGCCGCCCGACGACGATCCTCGCCGACCTCCAGGGACCCAAGCTGCGCGTCGGGCGGTTCGCGGGCGGGCGGATCGAGCTCGTCACCGGATCGACGTTCATGCTCGACCGCTCGGGGGAGCCGGGCGACGCGACGCGTGTCGAACTGCCGCATCGCGAGATCTTCGCGGCGATCGAGCCGGGCGCGCGATTGTTGCTCGACGACGGCAAGCTGGTGCTGCGCGTTACCGACCACGGCCCCGACCGGATCGAAACGCTGGTCGAGATCGGCGGCGCGCTCAGCGACAACAAGGGGCTGAACGTGCCCGACGTGGTGCTGCCGATGGCGGCGCTGACCGACAAGGACCGGTCGGACCTCGCCTTCGCGGTCGACCGGAACGTCGACTGGATCGCGCTGTCGTTCGTGCAGCGGCCCGAGGACCTGGCCGAGGCGAGGCTGCTGATCGGCGGCCGCGCGGCGCTGCTCGCCAAGATCGAGAAGCCGGCGGCGATCGAGCGGCTGGAGGAGATCATCGAGGCATGCGACGGCGTGATGGTCGCGCGCGGCGATTTGGGCGTCGAGATGCCGCCGCAGCAGGTGCCGCCGCTGCAGAAGCGGATCGTCGAGGTGTCGCGCCGGATGGGGCGACCGGTCGTGGTCGCGACTCAGATGCTGGAATCGATGATAAAGTCGCCCTCGCCCACCCGCGCCGAGGTGTCGGACGTCGCGACCGCGATCTACGACGGCGCGGACGCGATCATGCTGTCGGCGGAGAGCGCGGCGGGCGACTGGCCGGTGCAGTCGGTCGCGATGATGAACGCGATCGGCGAGGCGGTGGAACTCGATCCCGGCCACGGTGATCGCATCCACTTCACCGTCACCAAGCCCGATCCCACGACCGCGGACGCGCTGGCGGAGGCGGCGGCGACGATCGCGCGCACCGTGTCGGCGAAGGCGATCGTGTGCTTCACCTCGTCGGGCTCCACCGCACGCCGCGTCGCGCGCGAGCGGCCGAGCGTGCCGATACTGGTGCTGACGCCGAAGGAGGAGACGGCGCGGCGGCTGGGGCTGCTGTGGGGCACCTACGCCGTCCACACGCGCGACGTGTCGTCGTTCGAGGAGATGGTGGCGAAATCGAAGCGCATGGCGCTGCGTCACGGCATCGCGCGCGCGGGCGACCGGATCATCGTCATGGCGGGCGTGCCGTTCAAGACGCCGGGATCGACCAACGTGCTGCACGTCGTGCGGGTGGCCGGCGATGAGCTGAAGGGGTATGGGGAGTAGTCTCGTCACCCCGGGCTTGACCCGAGGTCCCGCTCCTGCGGCTCGCGACTATGTAGAAGAAGCGGGACCCGGCTCAAGGCCGGGGTGACGGTGGTCTATGCCATAACGCCTTGCAGAAGCCTGGGCACATCGCCGCTCTCGCCGCGCGCCTCGGCCATGAAGCGGTCCTTGAGCGGGGCGATCCGATCGACCGCCGCGATGCCGAACCGCCGCACCGCGCTGGCGGTCGTGCCGGGCACGCCGAACAGCCGGGTCAGCGTGTCGGTCGCCACCGCGACCATCGTGGTGTCGAGCGAGCGCCACCGCTCGTAGCGGGCGAGGAGCTGCGCATCGCCCAGGTCCAGCCCCAGCCGCCGCCCCTCCGCCAGCACCTCGACGAGCGCGGCGACATCGCGCAGGCCGAGGTTGAGGCCCTGTCCCGCGATCGGATGGATGCCGTGGCCCGCATCGCCCACCAGCGCCAGCCGCTCGGCGGTAACGCGCACGGTGTGGTGGAAGCCGAGCGGATAGGACGAGCGCGGCGCCGCCGCGGACAACCGGCCGAGGAACCCGCCCATCCGCGCTTCCGCCTCCGCCAGGAAGCCCCGGTTCCCGAGCTTCAGCATGCCGGCCGCGTCGCGCTCCGCCACCGTCCAGACCAGCGCCGAGCGATGGCCCTGCTCGTCGTCGGGGAGCGGCAGGATCGCGAACGGCCCGGCGGGATAGAAGATCTCATATGCCGTCGCGTCGTGCGCGCGCTCGTGGTGGAAGGCGGCGATGATCGCGCGGTGAGCGTAGGACCAGCGCGCGACGGCGATCCCGGCCGCCGCCCGCGTCGGCGAGTTGCGTCCTTCCGCCGCCACCAGAAGCTCGGCGCGCACGTCCTCGCCGGTCGACAGCGTCGCGTGGACACCCGCGCCGTCGCGGGTCACGTCCGTCGCGCGCGTCTGCATCTTCAGATCGACCAGCGTCGCCCTCAACGCGGCGTCGTGCAGCACGCGGCGCAGCAGCTTGTTCTCGTACATCGTGCCCAACGGGCCGTCGCCTTCGCCCGAGACGAAGTCGAGCTTGCCCGGCGCCAGGCCATCGCTGACGCGGATCGAGCGGATCGCGCAGCCACGGCCGGCCAGCGCCGCGCCGACGCCGATCGCGTCGAGCATCCGCCCGCTCGCGCTCGCCACCGCGGACGCGCGGCCGTCGAACCCCGGCGCCAGCGTCACCGCCGGATCGGCGGGATCGACGACGACGCACGAGAGGCCATGCGCATCGAGCGCGGTCGCAAGGCAGGCGCCGACCAGGCCGCCGCCGAGGATGAGAACGTCCGTCTGGATCATGTTCGCGCCCTACGCCCCTGCGGCGACGCGTGCCAGCGGGTCCGCTATAGGAAACGACCCGCCCGCCGAATGGCGAGCGGGTCGGATATCGTAAGTTGCCGCGTTATGCGGCGCGACGAGTTCAGCAGCCGTTCTTGCGGTTCTGTGCCGCGTCATGCTTCTTGTCGAGGTGACGGCCAAGGAGCGCGCCGCCGCCCGCACCGGCCAGCGTGCCTAGCGTGCCGCCGCCCAGGACATGGCCAAGAACGCCGCCGCCGACCGCGCCCGCCACGGTGCCCGTGGTGCCGCTGGACTTCTTGCACGGATAATAGCGTCCGTCGTCGCCGCGGTAGGTGTTAGGGCCCTGGCGATAGCCGTTGTCGCCCTGGCGATACCCGTTGTCGCTCTGCGCCACGGCCGCGCCCGGCAGCATAGCCGGCGCCATCGTCATCACGGCCATCGCGGCCAACATCGTCTTCTTCATCGCGCGTCTCCTTCTGATCGTCGTAACTAGGCAATGGCCTGGAGGTTTCATATCCGTATCGACATTGCCGGACCCTGAAGCAGGCCGAAGGTCGGCGTTCAGGCTGATCGTCAGCGCGGCGGCGGCTTGACGCCATCGGGCGCCTCGGCAAGACATCGTCGCCGGAACGGATGGGGAATGGGGCGATGGCGAGCCGGGCGCAGCTTGGGGGGCAGCCGACGGTGTGGCGCACGTCGGTGCGGCAGGGCGCGGCGCGGGGCGGCGCGATCGCGCTGACGCTGCTCGCGGCGCTGGCGCTGGCGAGCTACCACCCCGGCGACGCGGCGCTCAACACCGCCTCGGGTGCCGCGACGCGCAACCTCGCCGGCTGGGGCGGGGCGTGGTTCGCGGACGCCGCGCTGACGCTGCTCGGGCCCGCGGTCGCGCTGATGCTGCCGGTGCCGCCGATCGTCGCGGCGCGGCTGTGGCGCGGCCAGCCGGTCGGGCGCTGGGGCCGGATGGCGCGGATCGCGGTGATCGGCGTCGCGCTGATGGCGGCGGCGCTCGCCTTCGTCTCCGACGCGGCGGTGCTGGCGTTGCCGGCGGGCTGGGGCGGGCTCGTCGGGCTCGGGGTCGCCGAGATCGCGCATTGGGGACTGTCGTTCGTCGACAATCATCAGGTGCAGCTATGGGGCGCGCGCGCGCTGGGGCTGATCGCGGGCGGATCGGGCGCGCTGCTGTGGGGCCATGCGCTGGAGGTCGACTGGCGCGAGCGGCTGCGCCGGATGCCGACGCTGCGGCGCTCCCGCGGGTCCGAGCCGGACGACGACCAAGAGGAGTATCTTGACGACGAGGGTGACGACACGGCCCCGGTCGACCGCTTCGCCGGTCCGGAGGATGCGGAGGACGAGCCATCCGCCCGCCCGCCCGCCCGTGGGCGCGGCGTGCCGGCGGCGGAGCAGCGCCCGGGTCCTGTGATCGCCGACCGCTCGCTCGCGCCCGCGATCGTCAAGGCAAAGCCGCCGGGCACGCCACAGCGGACGGGCGGGCTCAAGGACGATTATGAGCTCCCTCCGCTGGAGCTGCTGGCGCAGGGTCCGCCGCCGGTGCGCGGCACGATCGACAAGGCGGCGCTCGATCGAAGCGCGCGGCTGCTCGAGAACGTGCTGGACGACTTCAAGGTGCAGGGGGCCATCACCACCGTCCGCCCTGGGCCGGTGGTGACGATGTACGAGCTGGAGCCCGCGCCCGGCATCAAGGCGAGCCGGGTGATCGCACTGGCCGACGACATCGCCCGCAACATGAGCGCGATCTCCGCGCGCGTCGCCGTCATCCCGGGGCGCAACGTCATCGGCATCGAGCTGCCCAACGCGCGGCGCGAGCAGGTGAACCTGCACGAGCTGGTCGGCTCGGCGACGTTCCAGGACATGGCGGCCAGCCTGCCGATCATCCTGGGCAAGAACATCGCCGGCGATCCCGTCATCACCGATCTGGCGCCGATGCCGCACCTGCTCGTCGCGGGCACCACCGGATCCGGCAAGTCGGTCGGGCTCAACTGCATGATCCTGTCGCTCCTCTATCGGCGGACGCCGGCGGAGTGCCGGATGATCATGATCGATCCCAAGATGCTCGAGCTGAGCATGTACGAGGACATCCCCCACCTGCTGTCCCCGGTCGTCACCGATCCAGCCAAGGCGGTGCGCGCGCTCAAATGGGCGGTCGAGCAGATGGAGGACCGCTACCGCCAGATGTCGTCGGTCGGCGTGCGCAGTCTCGCCAGCTTCAACGACAAGGTGCGCGGCGCGCGCGACAAGGGCCAGCCGCTCGGCCGGCGCGTGCAGACCGGTTACCACCCCGACACCGGCCAGCCGGTGTACGAGGAGGAGAAGCTCGAATACGACGTGCTGCCGCAGATCGTGGTGATCGTCGACGAGCTCGCCGACCTCATGATGACGGCGGGCAAGGAGGTGGAGTTCCTGATCCAGCGGCTGGCGCAGAAGGCGCGCGCGGCGGGCATCCACCTCATCATGGCCACGCAGCGCCCGTCGGTGGACGTCATCACCGGCGTCATCAAGGCGAACCTGCCGACCCGGATCAGCTTCCACGTCACCAGCAAGATCGATTCGCGCACCATCCTGGGCGAACAGGGCGCCGAGCAGCTGCTGGGCAAGGGCGACATGCTCTACATGCCGGGCGGCAAGGGCATCGCGCGCGTCCATGGCCCGTTCGTCAGCGACGACGAGGTGCATGCGGTCGCCGATCACTGGCGCGCGCAGGGTCAGCCCGACTACATCTCGTCCGTCACCGAGGAGCCGCTGGAAAGCTACGAGCTCGAAGGCGCGCCCGACGGCGAGGACTCGGCGGAGGACCAGCAATATCGCGCCGCCCGCCAATTGGTGGCGGAAAGCCAGAAGGCGTCCACCTCGTGGCTCCAACGCCAGTTGCGCATCGGCTACAACTCCGCCGCGCGGCTGATCGAGCGGATGGAGAAGGACGGCCTCGTCGGACGTCCCGACCATGTCGGCCGGCGCGAGGTGCTGATGGACACGGAGGGGAGGCCCGCGTGAGCGGATTCCCGACGTCGATCGATCGCTGCCTGAACCATCGCCTGAACAGTGGCTGTCGGGGCGGTTCAGACCCTCTCAACCCCTTGCCATGCAACCTCCAGGAACGGGTCGACGTTTCGGACCGTCCGATAAACACAGGGAGTAACTCATGAAGAACCTGATGATGGCCGCCGCCGCGCTCGGCCTCGCCATTCCCGCAGCGACCGTCCTGCCGGTCTCGGCCGCCTCGGCACAGACCTATCACCATTATCGCGGCCGGACCTATCACCGTTACCGCTGCCGCCGGTCGAGCGGCACCACGGGCACGATCGCGGGCGCGGTCGGCGGCGGCGTGCTCGGCAACGTGCTGGGCGGCGGCACGCTCGGGACGCTGGCGGGCGCGGGCGGCGGCGCGCTGCTCGGCCGTCATCTCGACAAGAAGCACGACGCCGCGCAGAACCGCCGCAACGGCTGCTGATCGGATGATGACCCGGCGCCCGCACGACATCGCGGGCGCCGGGTTCAGTCGTCGTCCCGATCGCTTCCCGGAGCGTGGGTGACGTCCCAGCGCTGTTGCGCATCGTCGATCGTCACCGGCACCTTGCGCCCGGCCGCGTCGAGCGCCGGAGCATAGCGCAGCTCCCTCGTCAGGATGTCGCAGGTCTCCGCATCGAGCTCGGCATCGCCGCTCGAGCTGGTGATGCGGCAATCGTGGATGCGGCCGTCGACGCCCACGATCCAGTGCATGCCGACGATCCGCACCCCGTTCAGGCGGCGCGCCGCCGGCGGCAGTTCGCCCGGTCGCTTGTCGCGGATCAGCCGCTCGTCCTGCCCCCCCTCGCCATCGCCGCCACCACCGCGGCCGTTCCCCTGCCCGCCGGCGCCCGTGCCGCTGCCGTGATCGGACGCGCCTGCGTCCCGCGCCGCGCCCACCCCGGCGATGGGCGCGGCAACGACGGGCGGCACGGGAAGCGTCACCACCGGCGGCGGCAGCACGACCGGGGTAGGCGTTGCGCGCTTGCCCGCCGGCGCGGGGGCCAGGCGCGCGCGGCGGGCGACGCGCTGCGGGCGCGGTTTCTCGACGGGCGGCGGCGGTGGCGGCGGTGGCGCGACGTCGAACGCCGCCAGCGCGCCCGACACCACATGCGGCACGTGCAATGCCAGCGCGGTCGACAGCAGCCAGCCGATCCCGGCCATCACGACCGCCACCGCCACCGCCGAGCCTGCCCGCTCGCGGGGGCTCGGACCTATCCTCATACGTTCGGTCACGGACGCGCCAACGCACGAGCGGCGCAATGGCATCCGCCGCGGTTGCGGGGGTACGGCGCACACCGTACAGCGCCGCCAGCCATGTCTGCTCCTCCCATGCCTCCTCCCATCGTCATCGCCGTGCCCAAGGGGCGCATCCTCGCCGAGGCGCTGCCGCTGCTGGCGCGCGCGGGAATCCATCCCGAGCCCGCGTTCGGCGACGAGAACAGCCGCGCGCTGCGCTTCGCCACCAGCGATCCGGGCATCGAGCTCATTCGTGTCCGCGCGTTCGACGTGGCGACGTTCGTGGCGCACGGCGCGGCGCAGCTCGGCATCGTCGGGTCGGACGTGCTGGGCGAGTTCGCCTATGAGGAGCTATACGCGCCGGTGGACCTCGGCATCGGCCATTGCCGGCTGTCGATCGCCGAGCCCGCCGAGATGGCGGCGCACGATGATCCGCGTGGCTGGAGCCATGTGCGCGTCGCGACCAAATATCCGCACCTGACCGCCGAGCATTTCGCCACCCGCGGCATCCAGGCCGAGTGCGTGAAGCTGAACGGCGCGATGGAGCTCGCGCCGACCCTGGGCCTCGCGCCGCGGATCGTCGACCTCGTCTCGTCAGGCAGGACTCTGGCCGAGAACGGGCTGGTCGAGGTCGAGCGGATCATGGAGGTGTCGTCGCGCCTCGTCGTCAACCGTGCGGCGATGAAGACACGCGCGGCCGTGGTGCCGCTGGTCGACGCGTTCCGGCGTGCGGTGGCCGGGAAGATCGCGGCATGATCCGCCTTTCCACCACCGAGCCCGGCTTCGCCGCCGCCTTCGCCGCGCTGGTCGACGCGCGCCGTGAGCCGGACGCGGACGTGTCGCGCGACGTGCGCACGATCCTCGCCAGCGTGCGCGACGAAGGCGATGCCGCGCTCGCCGCCTGTACGCGCAAGTTCGACGGCCACGATCTAGCGGACACCGGATGGCGGATCGAACGGGCGGACTGGCAGGCGGCGTACGACGCGCTCGATCGGCCCTTGCGCGACGCGCTCCACCTCGCGGCTGACCGCATCCGCGCCTATCACGAGCGCCAGCGGCCCGCGGACAGCGCGTTCACCGACGACGCGGGCGTTCGGCTCGGCGCGCGGTGGAACGCCGTGGACGCGGCCGGCATCTACGTGCCCGGCGGGCGCGCCGCCTATCCCTCGTCGGTGCTGATGAACGCGATCCCCGCGCGCGTCGCCGGCGTCGGACGGCTGGCGATGGTGACGCCGACGCCGCATGGCGCGATCAACCCGCTGGTGCTCGCCGCCGCGCTGGTCGCGGGCGTCGACGAGGTGTGGCGCGTTGGCGGCGCGCAGGCGATCGCCGCGCTCGCCTATGGCACCGACCGTATCCGACCCGTCGACGTCGTCACCGGCCCGGGCAACGCCTGGGTCGCGGAGGCCAAGCGCCAGCTCTACGGCGTCGTCGGCATCGATATGGTCGCAGGGCCGAGCGAGATCGTCGTGCTGGCGGACGGCGCCAACGATCCCGAGTGGATCGCCGCCGACCTGCTGAGCCAGGCCGAGCACGACATTGTCACCCAATCGATCCTGTTCACCGAAGACGCGGGCTTCGCGGACCGGGTGGCGGCGGCGGTGGACCGCCAGATCGGCACGCTCGCCACCGCGAAAGTGGCGCGCACGGCATGGGACGCGAACGGTGCGATCATCGTCGTGGCGTCGCTTGCCGAGGCGGTGCCGCTGGTCGACCGGCTCGCACCCGAGCATATCCAGATCGCGACCGACGATCCGCAGTCGCTGTTCGACCAGGTCCGCCACGCAGGGTCCGTGTTCCTGGGGCGGCACACGCCCGAGGCGATCGGCGATTACGTCGCCGGCCCCAACCACGTCCTGCCCACCGGACGGCGCGCGCGCTTCTCTTCCGGCCTCTCGGTGCTCGACTTCATGAAGCGCACCAGCTTCCTGCAAATGACGGAAGCGAGCCTGGCGACGCTCGGGCCGGCGACGGTGGCGCTGGCGCGGGCGGAGGGCCTGCCCGCGCATGCGCGCTCGGTGGCGCTGCGGTTGCGGCTCAACGCGGACGAGTGACGGCGATGCGGCCAGGGTGCGCGTGATGAGCATCGCGCGCGCGCGGAGACGCCCGCCATGGCGGTGACCGGCTATCGCGGCGAGTGGCTGAGCGTGCCGCTCGACCCCGCGGTGGCGGGGGCCGCGGCGATCCGGCACGAGCCGGACGGGCTGGTGCTGGTGGAGGACGGCATCGTGGTGGCGCGCGGGCCGTACGAGGTGCTCGCGCCGACGTTGGCGCGCGACATGGCCGTCACTCGCCTGCCCGGGCTGCTGGTGCCCGGCTTCGTCGACGCGCACGTCCACTACCCGCAGATCGACCGGATCGCCGCGCATGGCGAGCAGCTGCTCGAATGGCTGACCCGCCACATCTTCCCTGCCGAGGCCGCCTTCGCCGACCGCGGCCATGCCGATGCGGTCGCCGCCTTCTTCCTTGATGAGCTGCTCCGGCACGGCACCACGAGCGCGCTGGCGTTCGCGACCGTCCACGCCGCCTCCGTCGATGCGCTGTTCGAGGCGGCGCTCGCGCGGAACATGCGGATCGTGTCGGGCAAGGTGCTGATGGACCAGGGCCCCGACACGTTGCGCGACGACGTGGCGTCGGGCCGGACCGACACGGAGGCGCTGATCGCACGGTGGCGGGGGCGCGGTCGGCTGGGCTACGCCGTCAGCCCGCGCTTCGCGCTGACGTCCAGCGACGCGCAATTGCGGGATGCGGGGAACATACTCGCCGATCATCCAAATGTGCTGCTCCACACGCATCTGGCGGAGAACGACGGCGAGCTGGCGGCGGTGGCGGCGCGGTTTCGGCACGCGGCGGATTACCTCGACGTCTACGATCGGTTCGGCCTCGTCGGGTCCCGCTCCGTGTTCGCGCACGGCATCCACCTCGGGACGAGGGAGCTTGCCCGGATGACGGCCTGCGGATCGGGGATCGCCTTCTGCCCCAGTTCCAACCTGTTCCTGGGCTCGGGCCTGTTCGACCTGGAGCGGGTCGCGGGGCACGGCGTCCGCGTGGGGCTGGGCAGCGATGTCGGCGCGGGGACCAGCCTGTCGCTGCTGGCGACGATGGGCGAGGCGTACAAGGTCGGGCAGATGCGCGGGGCCAGCCTCGACCCGTTCCGCGCGCTGCACCTCGCGACCGCGGGCGGCGCCGCACTGCTGGGCCTCGCCGACCGGATCGGCGCGCTGGAGCCGGGGCAGGAAGCCGATTTCGTCCAGCTCGACGCGGCCGCGACGCCTCTGCTCGCGCGCCGCACCGCCGGGCTGCCTCTTGCCGAGCGGCTGTTCGCGCTGCAGGTGCTGAGCGACGACCGCACGGTGCGGTCCACATGGGTCGCGGGAAGGCTGGCGCACGACCGCGACCGACCGAGGACGCCGACATGAGATCACCCCAAGCCGACTTATCGGATCGCGCGGGCGCACGCAGCCGCGCCGGCGACATCGCGCGGGTGGCGAGCGGCAACTTCCTCGAGATGTACGACTTCATGGTGTTCGGCTATTTCGCCGGCGCGATCGGGGCGGCGTATTTCCCGGGCAGCAGCGAAACGGGCACGTTGCTCAAATCGCTCGCCACCTTCGGCGCCGGCTTCCTGATGCGGCCATTGGGCGCGATCGTGCTGGGTGGTTTCACCGATCGGTACGGACGCCGCGCCGGGTTGCTGCTGACACTGGCGCTGATGAGCGTCGGCATCCTGACGCTCACCGTCACGCCCGCCTATGCGACGATCGGCGTGCTCGCGCCCGTGCTCGTCCTGATGGGCCGGCTGATCCAGGGCTTCTCGGCGGGGGCGGAACTCGGCAACGTGTCGGTCTATCTTGCCGAGATCGCGCCGCCGGGGCGTAAGGGCTTCTACGTCTCGTGGCAGTCCGCGTCGCAGCAGGTCGCGGTGGTCGTCGCCGCGCTGGTCGGGATCGCGCTGTCGTCGCTGCTTGGCCCGGCGCAGCTCGCGGCCTGGGGCTGGCGGGTGCCGCTGGCGCTGGGCTGCTCGGTGATCCCGTTCCTGTTCCTGCTCCGCCGCGACCTGCGCGAAAGCGACGAGTTCGAGAGCCAGCCTGCTCCCGCGACGATCCGCGAGATCGCGCGCGTGCTCTGGCACGGCCGGGCGGCCGTGCTGGGCGGCGTGGCGATGGTGCTGATGACCACCGTCAGTTTCTACATGATAACCGCCTATACCCCGACGTTCGGCGCGCTCCTCCATCTGCCCGAGCGCGACAACCTGTGGGTGACGGCGGGCGTCGGCGCATCCAACCTCGTCTGGCTGCCGATCATGGGATCGCTTTCGGACCGGATCGGGCGGCGGCCGATCCTGATCGCCTGCACTGCGTTGACCATCCTTACCGCCTATCCGGCGATGTGATGGCTGGCGGGGGCGCCGTCGGTCGGCAAGCTCGTCGCGGTCGAGCTGTGGCTGTCGGCGCTCTATGCCAGCTACAATTCGGCGATGGTCGTCTATCTGACCGAGATCGTGCCGGCGGCGGTGCGCGCGTCCGGGTTCAGCCTCGCCTACAGCCTGGCGAGCGCGGTCGGCGGGTTCACGCCCTTCATCGTCACCTGGCTGATCACACGGACGGGCGACCGTGCCATCCCCGGCGTCTGGCTGTCGGCGGCGGCGGCGATCAGCCTCGCCGCCGTCCTGCTCGCGCACCGGCCGGAGGCGGACCGTGACGCCGATCGCGCGGTCTGACCGGATTGCGATCGCGCCGGCGGGTGGTTCCGGACCATGCCGCCCACAAGACAAACTACCTCGCCACCGATGACGGCACCGCGCAGATGATGGCCGGACACGTCGGAGAAGTCGCGCGATGATGGTCTGGCACGGGATCGAGCCGCTCTATTCGCTGGCCGGGCTGGCCGTCGGCCTGCTGGTCGGGCTGACCGGCGTCGGCGGTGGATCGCTGATGACGCCGCTGCTGGTGCTCGTCTTCGGCTTCCACCCGGCGACCGCGGTCGGGACCGACCTGCTCTACGCATCGGCGACCAAGACGGTGGGCACCGGCGTCCATGGCGCTGGCGGCTCGGTGGACTGGCGGGTCGTGCGGCGGCTGGCGGTCGGCAGCGTGCCCGCGACCACCCTCACCTTCGTCGCGCTTGCCTATGCGGGCAGCCGCTTCGACGGCGGCGGCCATGTCATCACCACGATGCTGGGGGTGGCGCTGATCGCCACGGCGGTCGCGATGCTGTTCCGCCGGGCGATCGTCGCGCGCTTAGAGGTGGTTCGGGGAATCTGCACAGCGGGGATAAGTGGATTGCCGATCTGACA